>NZ_LT629752.1:0-300000 GCF_900105145.1 Polaribacter sp. KT25b
ACGCCTTGGAGAGTAATTCTGGTTGAAGATAAAATTGGAGATTTAGTAACCAATACGGTGCCACTTAATTTAGCAACTCCCAATCAAATAGAAGATTCTTCTTGGATACAACCAGGTAAAGCACTCTGGGATTGGAGAGTGCATAATTATAAAACAGCAGATGGTTTTATTTACGGAGTTGATACAAAAAGTTACCTTAGATTTATTGATTTTGCGGTAGAAAAAAACATTCAATATTTTTTAATTGATGCCAATTGGTATACAAAAGTAACCAAAGGACATTTTGAAATTACAGAAAAATTAGACCTAGAAAAAGTTTCTAAATATGCAAAAACAAAAGGAGTTAAATTGATTTTGTATTATGATCGACATAAAGGTGATTTTGGTGATGATGAGTTATTTTCTCATTTTGCATCTTTAGGTATGAGTGGTATTAAATATGGCTTTATGGGAAATAATGTTTCTTTTACAAGTGATGCCATTCAGCAAAGTGCAAAAAATCATTTATTAGTAGATTTTCATGATTCACCGGTGCCTTTTACGGGTATGGAAAGAACTTTTCCGAATGCAATTACTAGAGAATATTGTCATGCACAACAAGACTCTAGAAAAGCATTTACACCAGAAACATTTGTAAAAATGGCTTTAGTAAATGCTATTCAAGGTCCGTTAGATATGAATAATGGAAACTTCGATTTGATAGGGATTAATAAAGGAGATCGATTAAAAGGGCCTAAAAAGAAAAACACCTATTTTTCTACAGTAACTTCTGAGGTCGCCAGAACATTGATTATTTATAGCGGATTGGTTTGCTTACCGGATGCACCAGAATCTTATAATAAAAAAGCAGACCTTTTTGAATTTATCGAAAAAATGCCAGTAGGTAAATGGGATGAAAGTAAAGTGCTTAGCAGTGAAATGGGAAGCTATATTTCTACAGCAAGAAGATTTGAGAAAGAATGGTTTGTAGGCTCTGTTACTAATGAAGAGGCAAGAACATTAGAGATCAAATTAGATTTTTTAGAAGAAGGAAAAACATACAATGTTACGTATTATCAAGACACTGAAAAAACACACGGAATAGAAAATCCAGAAGTATATCAAATAAAAAAAGGAATCGTTAAAAAAGGAGATGTCATAAAAGCAGTAATGGCTCCAGGTGGAGGACATTGTATGTGGATTAGACCAACAATAAATTAAATTTAAAAACATGAAGAATATAATTTCAATAATTGCAATAATTTTTTTGTTTTCATCTTGTAAGACAATAGAAAAAAAACAGGAAGTTTCTAAAAAACCAAATGTTCTTTTCATTTTAGTGGATGATTTAGGCTATGCAGATTTAAGTATCATGGGTAGTAAATATTATGAAACCCCAAGTATTGATAATATTGCAAATACAGGAACTGTTTTTACAAACGGATATGCCGCTTGTACAGTTTGTAGCCCTTCTAGAGCAAGTTTAATGACAGGACAATACCCAGCAAGACACGGTATAACTCAGTTTGAAGGAAAAAGAAATAGTGGGCAAGCTTGGAAAGAACGTAAACGTTATACAAAATTATTACCACCAGAATATAGAGATCATTTAGATACAAGCACAACTACAATAGCAGAAGCTTTTAAAGAGCAAGGTTACGCTACTTTTTTTGCAGGGAAATGGCATTTAGGAGGTAAAGCACAAGGGTCATTACCTACAGACCATGGTTTTGATGTTAATATTGGTGGATACGATGCAGGAGGGCCAAGTGGAGGATATTTTTCTCCATATAAGAATCCTTTTTTACCAAATTTACCAGAAGAAAAAGGATTAAACTTATCCATGAAACTTGCCAACGAAACGAACAAGTTTATTAAGAAAAATAAAGATAATCAGTTTTTTGCATACCTATCTTTTTATGCAGTTCATGGAGGAATTCAAACAACTAAAGAAAAGTGGACTAAGTATAGAAACAAAGCAGAAAAAATGGGAATTCATGAAAATGGATTTGAAATGGAACGTGTTTTACCGGCAAGAAAATACCAAGACAATCCTGTTTATGCAGGTTTAATAGAACATGTAGATGATGCCATTAGCACCGTGTTAAAAACATTAAAAGAGTTAGATTTAGATAAAAATACCATTGTTGTTTTTACATCAGATAATGGTGGGGTTACTTCTGGTGATAATTACTCAACCAATCAATTAAGCTTAAGAGGAGGAAAAGGATACCAGTGGGAAGGCGGAACTAGAGTTCCATTTTTTATAGATGTTCCTTGGATAAAACAAAGCGGCGCAAAAATAGATGTACCTGTTTCTGGGGTAGATTTATACCCAACTTTATTAGATTTAGCAGGATTACCTTTAAAACCAGAAGCACATAATGATGGAGTTAGTTTAAAACCATTATTATTAGGAGAAAAGATAGATGAAAGACCATTGTATTGGCATTATCCGCATTACGGAAATCAAGGTGGAGAACCAAGTTCTATTATTAGAAAGGGAAAATGGAAATTGATTTATTACTGGGAAGATTTACATGCAGAATTGTACAATTTAGATACGGATATAGGGGAACGAAATGATCTTGCAAATGCACAACCAGAAAGAGCAAAAGAAATGGAAGTTCAGCTATTAACTTGGTTAAAATCTATGAATACGCATTATGCACAAGTAGATCCAGAATGGGATGAAGCAGCACGTAAAAAGTGGTTAGAGAACCAGAAAACCAATAATTTACCAGGACGAGAAAAACAACGTAAAAAAATGTTAGATCCTAACTGGCAACCAAATAAAGATTGGTGGGGTAGTGAGGTAAAGAAATAGAAATTTTAAAATAAGTTTCTACAAAAAAATGTTATGAGAAAATCAGCTTTTTACTTATTGTCTTTATTGGTAATTATTTGTTTCGGTTGTCAAAATCAAGATATAGATATTTATGTGAGTCCAGTAGGAAATAATTTAAATAATGGAGCGAAAGAGACTCCTTTTAAAACAATAGAAAAAGCTCTAGAAAATGCTAAATCAATTAAAAAGGAGGAAAATGATAAAATTATTATACATCTTTTAGAAGGAGAATATCATTTGGCTTCAACCTTAAAGATAACCTCTCAATTAAATAACCTCTCAATTATTGGAGTAGGTGCTGATAAAGTATCTATACAAGGTTCTAAAGTTATTGAAACGAAATGGAAGCAATTTTCTGACAATATTTTGGTAACTACTATTGATGAAAACTTAGATTTTAATCAGCTTTATATCAATGGAGAAAAACAAATTTTAGCTAGATATCCTAACTACGATGAAAATGGAGGTTATTGGCAGGGTTCTGCTGCTGATGCAATTGATAAAGAACGCATAGCTAAATGGAAAAACCCAATAGGTGGTTTTGTACATGCTTTGCATCGCGGACGTTGGGGTGGCTTTCACTATGAAATTACGGGTGTAAAAGACAATGGAGAATTAAATTTGATAGGAGGTCATCAAAATAATCGTCCATCAGAAATGCATTTGAAATATAGAATGGTTGAGAACATCTTTGAAGAATTGGATAGTGAAAAAGAGTGGTATTTTGATAAAAAGAACCATAAACTATATATTTTTAAAAATAATGATTTAGACATCAATCAAGCTAAAATAGAAGTAACTGTTTTAAAACATTTAATAGAGATTAAAGGAACTTTAGAAAATCCTGTAAAAAATGTAAGTATAACCGGAATTAAGTTTGAAAACACCTCTCGTACTTTTATGGAAACTTACGAACCTCTTTTACGAAGCGATTGGACTATTTATAGAGGAGGAGCTTTATTGCTTGATGCTACAGAAAATATGACGATTGAGGATTGTGAATTTACAAACCTTGGTGGTAACGTAATTTTTGTAAGCGGATACAATAGAAATACAAAAATTACAGGAAATCATATACATGATTCTGGTGCCTCGGCTATTTCTTTTGTAGGTGATGCTTCGGCAGTGCGTTCTCCCTCGTTTGATTATTTTAAATCTGTGGCTATTGAAGATATGGATACCCTTGTTGGGCCTAAAAATGAGTTATATCCGTCTAATAGTATTGTAGAAAATAATTTAATTCATAGAATTGGTCGTGTTGAAAAACAAGTTGCAGGAGTTCAGATTTCTATGGCAATGAAAATTCATGTAAAAAACAATAGCATTTATGATGTGCCTCGTGCAGGAATTAATGTTAGTGAAGGTACTTGGGGAGGACATATTATAGAGTATAACGATGTTTTTAATACCGTTTTAGAAACAAGTGATCATGGTTCTTTTAATTCTTGGGGACGTGATCGTTTTTGGTATCCAGATAGAGAAATATCGAGTAAGTTAGTTTCAAAAAATGGTAAAATGCCTTTGTGGGATGCGATGCACACCACCATTATTAGAAACAATAGATTCCGATGTGATCATGGTTGGGATATCGATTTAGACGATGGTTCTTCTAATTATGAAATCTATAATAATCTATGTTTAAATAGAGGTATTAAATTACGTGAAGGCTATTACAGAACAGTCCGCAATAATATTATGGTTAACAATACTTTTCATCCACATGTGTGGTTTTTAAATAGTGGAGATGTGTTTACAAATAATATTGTAATGAAGAAATATGCAGGTATCCGTATTAAAGATTGGGGTAAAGAGATAGATTCTAATTTGTTTCCAAACAAAGCCGCTTTGTTAAAAGCGCAAGGCAATCATACAGATGCAAATAGTGTGTTTGGAAATCCGTTATTTATAAATCCTAAATCAGGAAATTTTACAGTGAGTGATGATTCACCAGCCTTAAAAATTGGCTTCAAAAATTTTCCTATGGATCAGTTTGGAGTTCAAAAAAGAGCGTTAAAAGCAATTGCAAAGCAACCTGAAATTCCTACTTTAAAAATTGAATCATCATTAAAAGAAGGAGTGAAAACCAAACAATGGTCGGGTGCAACCCTTAAAGAAATAGAAACGATAGAAGAGCAATCTTCTTTTGGTACACATAGTTTAGAGGGTGTAATTGTTTTAAAAATTGATAAAAAATCTAAGTTGTTTAAGTCAGCACTTAAAAAAGGTGATGTTATTGTTGGTTTTGCAAATAAAAAAGTAAAAAACATATTGAATTTCTTAGATATTTTTGAGAAAAACTCTTCTAAAGAAAGTGTCAAGGTCATAATTATTAGAGATCAAAAAGAAATTGAAATAAAATTAAGAAATACTTTTTTTTAAGTTTTAAAATTTAGACTAATGAATGCGTTTGTAGTAATAATAAGTATGTTGTTTTTGGGAATGGGCAGTTCTTTTTCTCAATCAAACCTAAAATTGGTAACATCGTCATATTCACCTATTGAAGGGTTAGATGCTGAAGCAGGAATTAAACGTGGAGATCCTAGTGATATTATAAAAGTAGGTTCATTGTATTATGTTTGGTATTGGAAAGTTGGTATTAATGTTAGATGGGCTACTTGGTATGCTACTTCTCCTGACGGATTTACTTGGACAGAAAAAGCAGAAGTATTGCCTCCCGGAAAAGAAGGTAGTTGGGACGATGAAGGTTGTTTTACGCCAGGTATTTTAATAGCCAACAATAAGTATTATCTATTTTATTCAGGGGTAAATAATCCATATAGAACTAAGGGTCTTGAAAAATCAAAAACAAGAATAGGAATCGCGATTTCTGATTCTCCCGATGGTCCTTGGACAAAGTTTTCTGGCAATCCAATAATGGTTCCGAGTACTGATATTACTGAATTTGATAGCCACAGAATTGATGATGCTAGTATTATTGTCCGAGATGGAAAGTTTTGGTTGTATTACAAAGGACGTCAATGGGGAAAATCACCAAGAGAAACTAAAATGGGCGTTGCTATTGCTAATAAACCTGAAGGTCCGTATGTAAAATATAAGAATAATCCTGTTGTAAAAGGTGGTCATGAGGTATTAGTTTGGCCACAAGGAAAAGGAGTTGCTACAATGATTGGAAAAGAAGGGCCTGAGAATGTTAGGAAGTCAATTATGTACGCTGAAGATGGTTTCAATTTTAAAAAGACACACAATTTTACAAATAAAAATGTACCGCTAGCTCCTGGTGGTTATCGTCCTGAAGCATTTACAGATAATGGAAAAGGTAAATTAATTGAATGGGGATTACAGAGGGTGATGAAGAAAGGAATCGAATATCTTGAAAGATTTGATTTAAAGGAAGTTTCTGATAAATCAAAAAAATAGATAATAAAATAAAATGGAAAGATATTTTTAAAAATAACCTATAAATTCCCAGAAGGATTTAGTGCGCATTGGGCACAATTAAAATCGAGTGGAGATTGTAACTCAAATTCTTGGTTTGTGTATAAATAAAAGTCAAATTATGATGAAAGTATTTAAATTAATTCTATTTATTGGTCTATATCTTGTGTCTTCAAATTGTATTGCACAAGATGTATTAATAGAAACTGAAAGTTTTATAGATAAAGGTGGTTGGGTTGTAGATCCTCAATTTGTTGAACAAATGGGGTCACCATATTTAATGGCTCATGGTATGGGAAATCCTGTTTCTAATGCTGTTACTAAGGTGAATTTTGAAAAAATAGGAAAGTATCATGTTTGGGCTAGAACTAAAAATTGGGTTCCAGGAAATTGGGATGCACCTGGGCAATTCAAAATAGCTGTTAATGGTAAGACACTAAAAAGAACACTTGGTGTTACTACTGGTTGGACGTGGGAATATGCAGGGAAAGTCAAAATAAAATCTTCTGATGTTGAAATTCAATTGTTAGATCTTACAGGATTTAATGGTCGATGTGATGCAATCTATTTTAGTCAATCTAAAAAAATGCCAACAGAGGCAGAAACTAATTTGGCTTCTTGGAGAAAAACAAAATTAGGAGAAACTACAATTCCTAAACAACAAAAAGAGTACGATTTAGTAATAACTGGTGGTGGTCTTGCAGGTTGTGCAGCCGCAATTTCTGCAGCAGAACAAGGATTAAATGTAGCCTTAATACATGACAGACCAATGTTGGGTGGTAATGCGAGTGAAGAAGTACGCGTGCATACTTTAGGTATTTATGGTAAGTATGAACGTATCTTAAAAATGATTGATACAAAGCATTATCCTAATGGATCGTTTAAAGCTAAATATGATCAAGAAAAACGCGATAAAAATGTTAAGAGTTTTAAAAATATTGATATATTTTTAGATTGGAGAGCGTACGATGCTAAATCTGAAAATAATACTATTAAATATGTTGATGCAAGAAACACATCAACAGGAGAAAGAATTCGTTTTAAAGCTCCACGTTTTGTTGATTCAACAGGTGATGGTTGGATTGGTTTTTGGGCTGGAGCAGAATTTTCTTATGGTAGAGAAAGTTCAAAAACTTATGGCGAATCTTGGGATAAATGGGGAGAACTTTGGAGTCCGGAAGAACCTGATGATTTTGTGATGGGATCTTCAGTACTTTGGCAAAATAAAAAAACAAATGAAGCACAAGTTTTTCCTGAATTAGCATGGGCAGCAGATGTTTCTAAAGAGCATAAAGCGATTGCTGGTGAGTGGTATTGGGAGTTTTCTAGAAATGATCTTCATCAAATACATGATGGAGAAGAAATAAGAGATCATATGTTAAGAGCTATTTATGGATCGTTTGCAAATGCAAAAAAATTAGATAAGAACAAGAACTATAAATTGCAATGGGTTTCTTTTTTATTAGGAAAAAGAGAGTCTAGAAGGTTAATTGGTGATCATATTTATACTTTTAATGATGTAAAGAATCACACCAAATTTAAAGATGCTGTTGTAGAAGAAAAAAGAGCTATTGATGTTCATTATCAAAGAAATTTAAAAGATGATAAAGAACCCGATTTTCTTTCAGAAGCATTGTTTTATAAAGGCAACAAATATTACATTCCTTATAGAAGTTTGTATTCAAAAAATATAACAAACTTATTTATGGCTGGTAGAAATTTTAGTTGTTCTCATATTGGGTTAGGCGGACCAAGAGTGATGCTTACAACAGGTCAAATGGGTGCTGCTGTAGGACTTGCTGCTGTAATCTGTAAGAAATATAATAGTACTCCAAGAGAGGTGTATACAAAACATCTTCAAGAATATTTAGATTTAATAGAGAAGCAACAATAATGTATAAAATATTTCCATTCATTACAATCATCTTTATTTTCATGGGATTTCAGGATAAAATTAAATCTGATTATAAACCCATGTTTTTTAGCATGAATGATGAATGGAAAGACATTGCTAAAGACGAATCTGTTTTTCAATTTGAAGTCAAGTCTTTAGATGCTATATTTAATTCTGAAATAAATTACGAAGTAAGGTTATTGTCTGATAGCAAAGGTGTACCTAAATTGTTTTTTTCAGAGATAGAAACATCAGTATGTGCAGATGGAGAATGCAAATTAGCGAATATTAAAGTGTATTGGAATTTACTTGGTAATTATGTAGGGTTTGGTATTCCTCCTGAATATCCATTGACAAAGTTCGAACATCATCACTTTAAGAAAGAAGATTACGCCAAATTGCATCAATTATTATTAGATGATAATTCGATTCTTAAAAGACGAAAAATGTCTGATTTAATAGATAAAGTACCTATTTTTTCTTCAAATATTTATTCAGATGATGTTGATGCAATTTCTGGAGCGACAAAAACAGAAATAAAAGAAGCTGTTGTTAAAGGCGGTTTGTACTCATGTTATACAATTTGGCACTTGGTACATGGCGAAGTAAAGGAAAAGATGGAAGAGTATTTAAAAACGATAAATTCTGATAAGCTTATTCATAACTTTTTATCAACCCCTTATAAAGATTATCAGATGTATGCTTTAAAGCAATTGAAGAAATCTGCATATAAAGAACATTCAAATCAAATTATCAGCATATATAAAACTTCAGATGCTTTAACTAAAGTGTATATTTTAAAAAAGATACCTGAGGATGTTTTATCCGAAGAATTCGTAACAGAGCAATTTTATAATAAATTTCCTTTAATAGATATTAATTCAAGAACATTGTTGATTCATCGATTAAAATCAGCTAATAAGAATGCCTCAGAAATACTATCAAAATATGTAGATAGCATGTCTAAAAATCAATTGAAATTCTATTTAAATTATTTAAATGATAGCCCAAAATTTATAAGTAATTCTTGTAAATCGAATTTAAAAAAAGCAAGTAAAAATAAAAAATATACATATAGTTATTTGCTCAAAGAATTTTTGAAAAACAGAAAATAATTAACGTGAAAAAAATAAATTTGATTTGCATTTTATTGGTAATCTTCGGAAACCAATTTTTAAAAGCACAGAAGATTAAAACAGAAATAAGACCAGCTAAAGTATGGTTAGATTCTAACGGAAATAGTATCAACGCCCACGGTGGTGGTGTTCTTTTTAATAAAGGTGTTTACTATTGGTACGGAGAGCATAAATTAGAAGGAAAATCAGAAGCTCAATTTGCTGATGGTGGTATACATTGTTATTCTTCGACAGATTTAGTAAACTGGAAAAATGAGGGAATTGTTTTAACCGTAAATTATAAAGATGAAAAAAGTGATTTAGCTTACGGATGTATTTTAGAAAGACCTAAAGTAGTTTACAATTCTAAAAACAAGGAATTCGTGGCTTATTTTAAACTATACTTAAAGGGAGTTGGATATGATAGTAATTATGTAGGAGTAGCTGTAAGTGATAAGCCAAATGGACCATTTACGTATCATCACAAATTTCGAGGAGGAGGAACCAACAAAGGTTCTGGAGATTTTTCTATGTTTAAAGATGATGATGGTATTCTTTACCATTTAGCAGTTCGTAAGCCCGATAAGGCATTTGTTATTGGCAAAATGGATCCTGATTATTATTTCCCAGAAGGTGATTACCAAGTTTGTAAAGGTGTAAAAGTACATTCTGAAGCACCAGCAATTATCAAAAGAAACGGAATATATCATATGTTAGGGTCGGGGTCAAAAGGTTGGAAACCTAATCCTGCTCGTTATCATACTACAGAAAGTATTTTAGGAACATGGACTTTTCACGGAAATCCTTGTAAAGGGTATAATCCTGTGGATAATCTAGGTATAGAAAAAACGTTTGGTGGACAAGCGTCTTATATTATCCTTGTTCAGGGAAAGAAAGATACTTACATCGCAATGTTTGATATTTGGAAACCCAAAAACCCAATAACAGGAAGATATATTTGGTTGCCCATTGATTTTTCTGAAGGTGAAATGTCAATTTCATGGCAAGATAGTTGGCAACTATCAACTTCAATTAAAAAATAATAACCTAGCTTTTTTATAATAAGCACACTTTTTTGTTGATTAAATAATCGAAAAGAAAGTGAATTTTATCATTCTTGTAGATGAGAATTCTTATGTAAATAGCTGTTTTTTTATTAAAAGTCAACAATTTTACCCATGTTAATAGTCAAAATAACCCCTTTTAATGAAGAAGGAATAAGTAGATTTATACTTTGTTTTTTTTGATTAAAGAATATCAATAACTAAAAAAAGAATTAATATAATATTTAAGAAATTATGAATAACTGTAAAGTCAAATTGAAGTTTGCTCTGTTGCTAATGCTATTTTCTAGTTTTTGTAGTAAGGCTCAAAATGCCGACAAACCTAATATCTTATTTTTGGTTGTAGAGGATACTTCCCCTTATCTTTTTCCTGCTTATGGTAATAAAACAATCAAAACGCCTAATCTAGATTATTTAGCAAAAAACGGGGTAATTTTTAACAATGCATTTGCCAATGGCCCACAATGTTCTCCTGCTCGTTCTTCTTTAATAAGTGGTTCGTATGCTACTACTTACGGTAACGATTGGCATCGAAATGGTCATATTGTACCACAACAATACTTTTTTCCTCAGTACTTGCGTGAAGAGGGATATTTTTGTGTAAATGCCGGTAAAACCGATTACAATATCACCAAAGAAGTTCAAAAGAAATACTATCCATTGGTTTGGGATAAAATGAGTGGTTACCTATCTGATGATAAACCCAATGTTAGTTATAATGATGCAGATAGAAAGGGGAAACCATTTTTTGCGCAATTCAATAACATGACTACTCATATGAGTCGTATTACTTCTGTATCTGTAGATAATAGAGAACCATCAAGAATTAATCCGAAAGATGTGGATCTTCCATCTCATGTGCCAGATATTCCAGAAATGCGTGCGGATTATGCATTACATTTAGATGGTGTACAAGATGCCGATAAATGGGTTGGGTTTTTTATCGATGATTTAAAGAAACGTAAATTACTAGAAAATACCATTATCTTTTTCTTTTCAGACCATGGAGGTAGTTTGCCTAGAGGAAAAGCTTTTCCTTATGAAACTGGTTTTCGTTCGGCATTAATCATTTCTGCGCCAGAAAAATGGAAACATTTATTGCCCGCTCAACAAGGTCAAAAAAGTGATCAGATTGTAGAATTTGTAGATTTTGGTCCTACTTTATTAAATGTTACGGGAGCTAAAATACCTGAACACATGCAAGGAAAACCTTTTATGGGACCTGATGCACAAAAACGTACTTACGCTCATAGCTTTAGAACAAATACAGAAATTCACTTCGATCCATCTCGTGCAATTAATGATGGTGCCTTTCATTACATAAAATTTTATACACCTTATAAAGTTCATGGTTTAAAACAATCATTTCAATGGGGAATGCCGTCTCAGAATACTTGGGATGATTTATATCACAAAGGAGAATGTGAACTAGAATACAAATCTTATTATGAACCAAAAGCCAACGAAGCATTGTTTGATTCGAAAAAGGATCCTTGGAATATGAATAATTTGGCGGATGATTTAGCTTATGCAGAAACTTTACAAACTTTAAGAAAGGAAGCTTCTTCGCATATTAGAAAAACTCGTGATTTAGGTTTTTTTCCAAAAGCGGTAAGAGATGAATTTGTAAGTAGAGGTATTTCGCTCTATGAATGGGTAAGAACAGAAAATTATCCTTTTAATGAGCTTTATGATTTGGTTGAAAAAGCATCTTTAGGTAAGGTTTCCGATAAAGAAATGTTCCTGAAATATTTAAAACATGAACGACCTGAATTCCGTTTTTGGGCAACTTCCGGATTAACAACTATGGCATATCATGGTAATTTAAAAGGTATTCCAAATCAATTACTAATGGCATGTGATGACAAGTGGCATTCAGTAGCAGCAACAGCTGCAGAAGCAATTGCCTTAGCAGGTCAACCAGAAAAAGGAATTTCGATGCTGATTGAGCAAGCAAAAGAAGGAAACAAATTGTCTCTTTCCGCATTAGAAGAATTAGGAAATCGAGTTGCCCCATTTACAGATGATATCAAATACCTTGCAGAGCATGGTAAAAATAAAGATATTAAGTTTTTAGCTAGAGGAATTCTTATTAATCTAGGAGAATTACCAATGAGTCAATTGTTTGATTCTAAATCAACGAATAAGTTTATCAAAACTCAGAAAAAAAGAATTAAAGATTGGGCACCTACATTGCCTAATTAAATTGAACACACTTAAAAAGTGTTGCTTATTTAGTCATTTTATAAAAAGTCAATGAGGGGGCAAGGGAAGCAAAGAGTAATGAATACAAAAGGAGGATTTATTGAAAGATTGAATTTGAAAGAAATTATAAGATAAGTATTTAATAACTAATCTTAATAGTGGCGACGAGGTAGTCAAGGGTTTAATTACTAGGTTTTACTTGAAATGTAAAAATATTTGTTTCGGAAGTATAACTTGTATCTTTGGGGAGAGGTTGTTAATTGATACCAAATAACTGAAAATTTACCAAGGGAAATAAAAAAATGTTAGAACCTAATTGGTAATCAAATAAATATTATTAAGAACGTGAAATAAAGAAATGAAGCCAAATATCCTAAAAATAAGTTTTCTGTTGATGTTGACATCTATTTACACAATAAATGCTCAAGAAAAAACAGCTGAAACCCCACCTAATATTGTTTTAATTTATGCAGATGATTTAGGCAAAGGTTTATTGAGCCATTATGGACAAAAAATCATAAAAACACCTCATATAGATCAATTAGCCCAAGAAGGAATTACTTTTGAAAATGCATATTCAGGTATGGTTTGCGCACCTTCAAGAGCTTCGTTACTATCAGGGTTGCGTGATTGTAATCCTACTAATTTTCAAATTTCCAAAGGAGCTTTTTATAAAAAAATAAGCAATGGTACCTACACCAATCAGCAAATTCAAGATAAATTAAATAAAGCATTAACGCCACCAAATAAAGATGCTGTTTTTTTAGGCGAAGTGGCTCAAAAACAAGGCTATGCAACTGGGCAATTCGGAAAATTAGAATGGGGATTCTCTACCTCACATCAGCAAATGATAAGACATGGTTGGGATGAGTATTACGGATATTTAGATCACGTAAGAGCACATGGTTTTTATCCTCCTTTTTTATTTAGAAATGGAGAGATGGAATATATTGAAGGAAATACACGTGCAGATTGTGGAAAAACAATAGAAAATGAAACTCCACAAAAATACAAGGAGCGTTGGAATATGGAAGGAAAGACGGTCTATTCTCAGCACTTGTTTATGAATAATGTATTAAACTTTATTACTAAAAATAAAGACAAACCTTTCTTTTTATATTTTCCTACACAATTGCCACATGGACCAGTTTCTATACCTGCTATTCATCCAGATTTTGCCAACAATAAGCAATTAACTTCAATAGAAAAAGAGTATGCTTCTATGGTAAAAATGTTAGATGATAATGTAGGAGAAATCATGGCGCATTTAAAAAACTTAGGTATTGATGAAAATACTTTGGTAATTTTTACATCAGACAACGGTCATGAAATTTATTATACGCAAGAAGGTCGTGTTTATAAGCCTTATAAAAATGTAAAAACAGGCAAACGTTTTGATGATTTAAATAACAAGTTTTATAGTGATTTAGGAGGAGATGTGTTTAACGGTAATGGAGGAAGAGCTGGGTTAAAAAAAAGCAATTTGCAAGGAGGCATTCAAGCACCTTTAATTGCAAGATGGCCTAAAAAAATAGCGAAAGGACAAACCAGTAATTTATTAGTTGCTAATTATGATTTTGTGTCAACTTTTGCCGATGTTACCGGATATAAAGGGAATTTTAAAACAGACGGATTGTCTTTTTATGATGAAATGATAGGGAAAGGTAACAAAAAAGAACATGATTTTGTAGCGTATGCTTCTTTTACAGGGCCTACAATTATAACCAAAGAAGGTTGGAAACTAAGATCACATTTACCTAAAAACGCTTTCGAATTATTTTATTTACCAGAGGATTATCGTGAAGAAAATGACCTGACTGACAAATATTCTAAAAAAGTAAACTTTCTTAAAGAAGAAATGCTAAAAGCCTGTAATGGAGATTTTAAAAATGGGGTATTTACATTTAACCAAAGCACTATTAGTATTGAAAAAAAGTAACATATTATAATTTAAAATCATGATAAAAAATCATCTTATTTTATTATTGACTGTAGCAATAAGTTTCTCTTCTTTTTCTCAAAAAAAAATTTGGGATGAAACAGAACAAGAGAAAGCAGAGCGTTTGGCTTGGTGGCAAGAAGCTAGATTCGGAATGTTTATTCATTGGGGATTATATGCACAACCCGCAAGACATGAGTGGGTAAAAAAACGAGAAGGTATTTCAGATGAAGACTATCAAAAGTATTTTGATGTATTTAATCCAGACTTATTTAACCCCAAAGAATGGGCTAAAAAAGCCAAAGCTGCCGGAATGAAATATGCCGTTATAACCACAAAACATCATGAAGGTTTTAGTATGTTTGATTCTGACTATTCTGATTACAACGTTACAAAAACCCCATATGGGAAAGATATTCTTAAAGAATGGGTAGACGCTTTTCGTGCCGAAGGTTTAGGTATTGGGTTTTATTATTCTTTAATCGATTGGCATCATCCAGACTTTACGATTGATAGTAGACATGTCATAAAAGCAAAAAATAAAAAAGAATACGAAAAGTTGAATAAAAATCGTGATATTGCCGTATATCGAAAATACCTTAAAAACCAAGTAAATGAATTACTGACTAATTATGGACAAGTAGATTTACTATGGTTAGATTTTTCGTATCCAGGAGAATTTGGAAAAGGTAGAGAAGATTGGGGTTCTGTAGAATTGATGAAAATGGTTCGTAAACTGCAACCAAAAATTTTGGTAAACGATCGATTAGATTTAAAAGAATATGCTGGTGGATGGGATTTTACAACTCCAGAGCAGTTTAAGGTAGAAAAATGGCCAGAAGTAGATGGTAAAAAAGTAGCTTGGGAAACTTGTCAAACTTTTTCGGGTTCTTGGGGATATTATCGTGATGAACATACTTGGAAAGACAACAAGCAATTATTAACTTTATTAATTGAATCTGTAAGTAAAGGAGGTAATGTTTTATTAAATGTTGGTCCAACTGCTAGAGGTACGTTTGATTATCGTGCTGATGAAGCTTTAGAAGATATGGGAGAGTGGATGAAGTACAATTCTAGAGCTATTTATAGTTGTACAGAAGCTCCTGAAGGGTTTGTTACTCCAGCTAATTCGTTACTTACGTATAACCCTAAAACAAATCGATTGTATGTGCATTTACTAGATTATCCTATTCAGAATTTTTTAATGAAAGGAATGAAAGGCAGAATAAAATATGCGCAGTTTTTACATGATGCATCAGAAATAAGAATAGGAAAAACACATGGAGCCTGGGGAAAAGAAGAAATGGAAGAAGGAGATATAAACTTAAAATTACCGGTTACGAAACCTAATTTAGAAATTCCTGTAATTGAAATATTTTTAAATGATTAATCTCGTATTATGTAAGGGAGAACAAAAACTACTGAGAAAATGCAATTAATTTAGATTTCAAAATAAACTAAAGCCTCTAAAATATAAGTTTTAGAGGCTTTAATTTTATAACTCAGAATTTGTTCTTACACGTCTAGAACTAACACTAAACCTTCTTATTATTAGCCTTGAAGCTTTATTGTAACTAGTATAATTGTATACCCAATTTAAAAAGACTACCAATCTATTTCTAAAACCTACTAAAGACATTAAATGAATAAACATCCAAATTAACCAAGCTATAAAATCACTAAATTGAAAATTCCATATATCTGCAACTGCTTTGTTTCTACCTATGGTTGCCATAGAGCCTTTGTCATTATATTTAAAAGGCTTAAGATTTGTTTTCCCTTTCAATATTTTACTAAAATTAGCTGAAAGTAATTTAGCTTGCTGTATTGCTGGTTGCGCCACTTGTGGATGACCATTAGGGTAAGATTCACTTTGCATTAAAGCAATATCTCCCAAAGCAAAAACATCTTCATACCCTTTTACTTTGTTAAATTCGTCTACATAGTAACGATTACTTCTAGAATTATAACTTGTTTCAGGAAATCCGTTTAATAAATTACCAGTTACACCAGCAGACCAAATTAAAGTTCTGGTTTTAAACTCTTTTCCGTCTTTGGTTTTAACTAATTCACCATCAAAATCTGTTACTATTGTATTGGTATGTATCTTTACACCTAATTTTTTTAACGCTTCTGTGGCTTTTTGAGAAGATTTTAAACTCATTGGAGGTAAAACTCTATCGGCGCCTTCTAAAATATGAATTTGCATTAGCTCTGGGTCTAAATCTGGAAAATCGGAAGGCAGAACACCTTGTCTAAATTCGGCAATTGCACCTGCTAATTCTACACCCGTTGGTCCAGCACCTACAATAACAAAGTTTAATAAGAATTTTTTGTCTTCGTTGGAAGCAACAATAGTACTCTTTTCAAAATTTTGTAAAATTAAACTACGTAAATTTAATGCTTGTGGAATTGTTTTCATCGGCATAGCATATTTTTTTATTTGCTTATTGCCAAAGAAATTTGTCTTTGTTCCTGTATTTATAATTAAATAATCATACGAGAGATCACCAATATCTGCTGTTAATATTTTATTTACAGGATCAACACTTTTAACATCTGCTAATCTAAAGTAAAAATTTTCTTGCCGTTTAATAAACATCCTAAGTGGATACACAATGGAGTCAGGCTCTATTCCACAAGTAGATACTTGATATAATAATGGTTGAAAAGCATGGTAATTATGCTTGTTTAACATTACTAATTGTATTGGCAATTTTCTTAATTTTTTTACCAGATTTAAACCTGCAAAACCACCACCAACTACCACTACTCTAGGTAAATCTACTTTTGGAATATTCATTTTTTATAAAAACTTTTTTTGTAGAGTAAAACTACAACAGTTATATTTAAAAACTATAAAAATTAATGTATAAATGAAATATTCTTTTTTAAAAATTGTCATGGATACACAAACCATGAAGTAGCATTACAATTATTCGTAGATGCTATTTGTACCCGATGAGAACTAAATTATTTTGGAAATTTAAAAGTGATTTTTTTACCAGCTTTTAAATCAAACGCGTTAAATGTTTCTTGTCAGTAGTAAACAAATAAAATAAGTTGGTTTATTGTGCCTGTCATGTTTGTAGTAAAAATGATGATTTTTTTAAAAAATAACCAATTTTATCTCTGATTTATTCTTTTGAACGCTTTTTTTTATTGATAAAGAGACATAATTACCCTATACTGTAATCAAAATGACCCCATCGTATAAAAAGAGAATAGGTATTTTTATATTTTAACTCTGTTTTATTAAAAAGTAATTGGAGGATATAAATTAAAAGCAAATTTCACATTACAAATAGAAAAAAAATGAAATTAAGACAACTAACCTTACTTATAACAATACTTGTATTTACATCTTGTAGCATCTTTCAAAAGAAGAAGAATGAGCAAACCGAAATTGTGTATTCAGATAATATAAAATATGAATATGTAGGTCGTGCTGCTGAAAATGAAGGAATGCATGTTTGGGGATCTTCGCCAATAAAAGGAAAAGATGGTAAAATACATTTATACGCTGCACAATGGCCCACAAATACACAGCCAAACTTTAATGGTTGGTATAAAGACTGTGAAATTGGTCATTATGTAGGAGATAAACCAGAAGGCCCTTTTAAGTATGTGGGTGTTGCGGTAGAGGATAAAAACGGTTTGTTTAATTCGCCACACAATCCAACAATTAGTAATATAGATGGTCAATATCAACTTTGTTTTATCGTAAATGAAAACGACGATTTAAAAACACAACGAATTGTAATGTTGGTTGCAGATGACTTAAATGATACTTGGAGACCCGCAAAAGGTGCTGAAGCAGATGGAACCATTTTACGTCAAACAAAAGACTCTTCGGTTTGGAATTATACAGCAAGATTAGGGGTTTCTAATCCTTCATTAATTAAGTACAAAGGCAAATATTATTTATATCATAAATCTGTTGTAAGAAAAGAACCTAAAGGATATGTATACTCTTACGGACTTATAGTTGCCGATAATGTAGAAGGACCTTATGTACACAATCCAATAAGAGTTACGGAAGAAAAAATGCCGCTTGAGGATGCTTATGCATTTACAATGAATGATTCTGTGTATATGATTAGTCGTGATTTTAGAGGTGCTTTAGGTAATAGAGGAGGTGGATTATTATGGAAATCTGCAGACGGATTATCTTTCCCAAAAGAAAACACAAAACGTGCTTACGAAGATTTACAACATTATGTAGGTAAAGAACATTTAAAAGATGCCGTTTCTTATAGAGGTAAAAAAGACGGACATTTAGAACGTGCACAACTTCTTTTTGAAAACGGGATACCTACTTATTTATACCTTGCTACAGGTGTGCAAACAAAATCTGGGTATGGAAGTAGTTCTCATGTGTTTAAAATTAGTTTTGAATAATAATGAAGAATCTTAATGGCTAACTGTTGTTAATCCATCAAAATCATTATTTTCATAAATAGAAATTGTATGAAACATATTCTTGGTATTCTTATTTTAACTCTCACATTAATCTCTTGTGAAGTTAAAAAAAGCGAATCTAATTTTAATGAAATTCCGAAGAAAATAGATTTAAAAACGTTTCCGAAGGAAGGATTAATAACTTTAGGTAAACAAGATTTAATTCCGAATACAGAAGGTATTATTGCGGATATTAAATTGGTTTTAGCACCTTTTGAAAAAGGAGTTTATTACCGTCCGTTTTCTAAAAAACTAGCTTCTGGAAATCGGGTAGAACCTATTTGGTTTGATCGTATTTCTGAGTTGAATAGTTATAAAAAAGAAAAACCAAGGTTTGATGGGTTTAAAGATTTAGGAAGTTTCTTAATGTTAAAAAATGCTTCAGGTAAATATCTTGTCTTATTGCCTGTAGTTTCTAATAAAATAGGAAATACTTTTGCAATTTATGACAATGAAATTTTTTTAAGAACAGCCACTTACGGTACTAAAACAGAACAGATAAGTGCTCCACTTTTAGCTTATGCGGAATCAGATAATCCTTATGAAGCAACACGTAAAGTTTGGGAATTGGCAAAAAATGCAGAAGGAGTAAAAGGCAACGTAAATTGGCGTTCAGATAAAACGTACCCAGAACCTTTTAAATATTTAGGTTGGTGTTCTTGGGAACATTTTAAGAAAGACATTAATGAAGAAATTATTTTAAAATCAATTTCTGATATTAAAAAGAGTGAAATTCCATTTAGATGGGTGTTGGTAGATGATGGTTATTTAGACCAAGAAAACTGGAAGTTATTGTCTTTTGGTACCGATAAAAATAAATTTCCAAACGGATGGAAACCTATTACAAGTCAGAAAGATGATAAAATAAAATGGATGGGAATTTGGAGAAATATGCAAGGATATATGCAAGGAATTTCACCAAACCATACCATGGATCATTTAAAAGACGATATTGTTAAAGTAAAGTATGGTAAAAGTGTAAAGTTTATGCCGAAGATTTCAGAAAAATCTGCGGATGCTTTTTATCATGAAATGACATCAGTAACAAAAAAAGCAGGTTTTGATATTATTAAAGTAGATTTTCAATCTGATAATTACTTTTATAACAAGGGGTCTGAAAATGCTATTTACGGAGTACATCTTAACAATACTGCTTTAGAAGAAAATTGTGTCGATGAAAACCTACATCTTTTAAACTGTATTGCACAGCAAAATTTTAATGTATTTAACCAAAGATACAGTAGTGTAATTCGTGGAAGTGTCGATTATAAAACCACTATGGATCGTACAGATATTACCATTGTACAAAATTTTACAAATGCTTTTTGGTTGGGGCATTTACATTGGCTTGACCAAGATATGTTTCATACAAGTTTTAAAGAAACAGCACGCTTAATGGCGGTTAGTAGAGCCATGTCTGGCGGACCAATATATTTATCTGACGAAACTACAAACATAGATGATACGTACTTAAAACCATTGATGTATAAGGATGGAGAAATTATTAGAACACTTGCACCAGGAGTTCCCTTGCCACAAAGTATGATGAAAGATCCGTATTTTGATGGTAAAGCATTTAGCGTAATTGCGCCTATAGAAAATAAATCTGCAGTTATTATGGCTGTTAATTTAAATCAGGGTGAAAAAGAAGTGAAAGCTTCTATTTCTCTAAAAGATTATCAGTTTGCAGGGAGTATGATACAACCTTATCAAGGACTTTGGAATGCTCCTAAAGAGGGAATTATTTTGTACGATCATGATGCAGGTTCCGCAAGTATTTTAAAAGATGATTATCAATTTACGTTAAGTTCAAGAAAAGAACGACTTTTTCAGTTGAGTCCAATTCAAAATGGTTGGTCGGTTATTGGTAATCCAGATAAATATTTATCTGCAGCTACTTATGATTTGTTAGAAACGAATAAAAAAAGTTTAAAAATTAAAATGAAAGAAGACGGACCAGTTTTATTATGGTCTAATGGAAAGATACCAATTTCAGAAAACTTTGAGTTTAAAAAGTTAAAGAATGGATTATGGCAAGGAGAATTGGTTAAACCGAACAGTAATAGTGCGTATTTAATTTTAATAGAGGAATAAAAAAATAACGAAAGCATAAATGTATAGATGCTAAATATGATTTTTTAACCAATAAGGATTACAGAGAGTTGGTGATGTTTGTAAAGTTTCAAATGATATACTTAATAACTTAAAGTTTGAAAAAATAATCAAAATGAGAACAGTATTATATAGATTGTATTTAATTAAGATGAATGCATTATTAGTTTTAATATTATTACTATTAGTGTCTTGTTCTACAGTAAATGAAACGAAAGGGCAGGAGGTATTAGAACAGAATATAGAAATAATTACTATAGATACCTCTGTAAGAACACATCCAGTTTCAAAAAATCCGGGAGGTGTTGTTTCTTGCTGGTTATTAGATTCAGATATTGAGCGTCCCAGAAAAACATCTTTTACGGATGCTATGAAAGAGATGAGTGTAAAATATATTCGTTTTCCTTACGGTCATTTAGCTGACAATTATTTATGGGATGCAGATAACGATTGGGGAAATACATTGACTCCAAAAATAGCTACTGCTTCTCAAGCTCCAGCTTCTTGGGATTGGGCTGTAAATCAGGCAACGGGTGAGTTTATAAAAGATATGGATTTTGACGAATACATTTCTATTTGTAATAATGTAGATGCAGAACCAATGGTGGTCGTTAATATTCTCTCTTATAAATATAAAAACGGACCTACATACCAACAATTAAAAGAATCTGCCATAGAATGGGTTCGATATGCCAATGTAACAAAAGGCTATAATGTAAAGCGCTGGGCTTTGGGGAATGAAGTAGATCATCATTCAGATTTAATTTCACAAGAAGAATACAAAGCACTTTATACAGATTTTGCCACTGCGATGAAAAATGTAGACCCTACAATTATGATTGGTCCTGGTTTGCTTGGTAATTGGCACGCTTCACTTTTAGCGCATGACCCTGATAATATTGATTTTATTTGTGTGCACAACTATTTATATAAATATGATTGGAGAAATCAAGATTACGAAGGATGGAAAAATGCTGATGATAATTTAATAAATAATGTAGAAAAATGCCAAAATGCTGTAAACAATTCTTCCATTCCCGATACGGAAATACATGTTACTGAAATGAATTCACGTCCTTGGAAGGACAAGTCAGATAGTGATGACATCTTTCGTGGGTTGGCCTACGGAGAAATGTTGTTGAATGCTTGCAGTTTTGAAGATGTAAAAGCCACATATGTTTGGAATACGCATGGACCATGGGAAGGACCAGAAAAGAATGCTCCATATAACATTCTTGATCTTGATAACAATAGAGAACCCAGAGGTGATGTTATTAAGATTATTAACGAAAATTTGTTAGATTATTTTGTGAAAGTTCCACGAGTAAATGGTTTTATAAGAGTCTATGCTAGTATTGACGAATCAAATGAAAATTTGAATATTTTTTTAATTAATAAAAATGATACATCAGAAGTTGTAAATCTGGAAACTTCAAAATTTAATTTACAATCAAACTATACAATAAAATCATTTTCAGGGAATCATCCTGAAGATAAATCTCCTGTATATTCAGAAGTAGCGTATAATGATTTAAATGATGCCATTTTAAAGGTTGAATTAGCTCCTGTTTCATTTAATGTAATTTCTGTGAAACTGAAATAAAATATCCTTATATAATTAAAAAAATGGTAAAATACTTTAAGTTTAAGAATTATAGTAAGGAAAATTGGTTCAATCTAATACTAATAGGACGTATTTAATTTTAATAAAATAAATGATCAAAAGCATAAAAAATATCATCATCTTTTTAATAACAATATCCTGTGTAGGGCAGGAGACTATAGATGCCTTGTTGTATCAAGGAGATCCATTAGAAAAATCTGCTTTTCTAAAAAAAGAGAATCCCTGGTTTGCACGCTATCAAGTTGGAGAATCGCCTGTAGTAGGATTTCCGGGAGAAACTAAGAATGAAAAAAAACAGCGAATGCAAAAATGGGTGGATGCTAAATATGGTCTTTTTATACATTGGGGTCCACAGCGTGCTGGTGGTGAATATGAAATTTCAAGTGAGGTTTCAAATGCATTTAATCCTGTAGATTTTAATGCCAAAGAATGGGTGTCTATAGCAAAACGTTTAGGTTTTAAATACATCGTTATTACAGCAAAGCATCATGCAGGTTTTTCTATGTTTGATTCTAAATTAACTGATTTTAATATAATTGAAAAAACTCCCTTTAAACGAGATCCTATAAAAGAATTGGCTATTGCTTGTACCGAAGAAAACATGCCGTTTGGAGTCTATTATTCTGTTTGGGATATACATCATCCAGATTATACAAAAAACATTGGTAGTAAGAATTATGTAAAATACCATGAATTTATGTTGGGGCAGGTGAAAGAATTATTAACCAATTATGGACCTATGATTAGTGTTTGGTTTGATGGTGAATGGGTAAATAGTTGGACGGTAGAACGCGCAACGGAATTTCGTGATTTAATTAGAGCGGTACAACCGAATACGGTAATTGCAAATCGTATTGGTCAACGAAGAAGAGGTGAAGGAGATCATCATTCTCCTGAGAATTTTTCTCCCTATATAGGAGCACAAAGTGAACCTTGGGAAACTTGTGCAAAGTTTGATGGTAGTTGGTTTTATAATGGAACCAATAAATCTGAGTCAGCAGATTGGGCACTTTACAATTTATGTTATGCCACTTCTAGAGGAGGAAATTTTTTAATGAATCTAGGTCCTACTCCTGAAGGAAAGTTTCTAGAAACTAGTGTAGAGAAATTAGAAAAGGTGGGAAATTGGCTTCAAATAAATAGAGAATCTATATATGGATCTGATAAAGGACCTCACTATTTATTAGAATGGGGAACTTGTACACAAAAAGGGAACACGCTGTATTATCAGGTTTTTGATTGGCCAAAGAATGGAGAATTACATATTCCAGGACTTAAAACAGCGGTGAAATCAGCAAGTTTTTTGGCAGATAAAGCGCACAAGTCAATAACAACCAATAGAGAAGGAAATGATGTTGTGGTAAAACTCCCGATTATACCACCTTATAAAATGGCGAATGTTATTAAAATAGAATTGATGGACACTCCTATTGTGGATAATGCAGCCAGAGCTTTAAAAAAGGAAATCAAAAAAAATCAAGCGATGAGGCAAGTTGCAGAAGGAAGCTATTTTTTACCTGCAGGTTTTGCGAACATTTATGGTGAAAAACTTCATTTTTATTATGGAACGGGATCTGGAGCTCAGCGAGAAAATTTAAAAGGTTGGACAGAAGAATCAGATTATGTAACATGGGATTTATTAGTCGAAAAAAACGGAAAGTATAATTTAGAAATAACCTATGCTAGTTTGGTAGCAGGAGGTGCTTTTGAATTGTTTATCGCAGGACAAAATTTTAAGCATACTGTAAAAGAAGTTGAATACAATCCAAAGGCTAAAAAATCACCATTAAGAGTAGATTATAAAACATTTACGCTTGGGGAAGTAGTATTAAAATCAGGACGTTATCAGTTAGTTATAAAACCAATTGAAATAAGCGAAGAAGCTAAAAAACTACATCAAGGATTAATGATGTTAAGAGATGTAACTCTAGTGCCAAACTAAAAAAATGAGAAACAGTATATTCATATTTGTTATATTTTTTTCAGTACAAATCAATGCTCAGTTTTTATTGAGTTATGATAAGCCTGCAAGTCCGTTTACAAAAGAACAAAGACAAGATTACCGAAAAAATGGATATATGCAAGAAGCGTTACCTCTTGGAAATGGACGCTTGGGAGCCATGTTTTCTGGAGGAATCGCACAAGAGCATATCATGATGAATGAAATTACCTTGTGGATGAACAGCAAACGTGGTTTAGATTCGGTTGCGCAATCTGGGGTAAGAATAGGAGCGCATAAAAATTTCCATAAAGTAAGAAAAGCATACGAAGAAGAAAATTATGGTACTGGCGAAAATAGTATGGAAGCCATGGCCACAAAATATCTAAGTAGTCAAGAACCATTGGGAAATTATGCACCTTTTACAGATGTGTTTATTGCAACAGGTCATCAACCGAAAGATATTCGTAATTACAGTCGTACTTTAGATATACATACAGGTGTGGGAATGGTAAATTACACTATTGGAAAGGCTCAATATACTCGCGAGTATTTTTCTAGTTACCCAAATGATGTGGTAGTTGTTCGTTATACTTCCAAAAAAGGGAAAATGAATCTTACTATTCACGTAAGCTCTTTGCATAAAATTACCAACTTAGAAGCAAAAGGAAATGAGATTTTATTACAAGGAGAAGCTGCTATGCAGAAAGATCCTGTAGAGTTTATGCAAAGAATTTTTGTAGATGCCGGAAAAGCAAGAGTTATTGCTCAAAAAGATGGTTCCTTAAGTATAAAGAATGCTTCGGATGTTAAAATTTATGTATCTGCTTATACAGATTATCTGCCTGTTTATCCAACGTTTAAAGGACGTGATTATGTAGCAGATTCTAAGAAAACAATAAAAGATGCTATTGCTGTTGCGTATAAAAAACTAAAAAAGAGTCATCAAAAAGATGTTTCAAGTCTGATGGATCGTTGTCAGTTTAATTTGGACTATATACCATCGGGCCAAACAACAGATAAACTGATTCAACAAGGTTCTAGCATAGAATTAGAAAATCTATATTTTAACTATGCGCGTTATTTACAAATAAGTTCTTCACGTACAGCAGCAGTACCTTCTAATTTGCAAGGTTTATGGAATGGGCATTTAAAACCAGCTTGGAATGCTGACTATCATACAGACATTAATCTAGCCATGAACTATTGGATGGTAGAAACCGCAAATCTTCCTATTTCTTTTTCGCCTTATGTAGCGTATCTAAAAATAATTGCAGCATCTGGAAAACATACGGCAAAAGAATCTTTTGGTATAGAAAAAGGTTGGAGCATGGGGCTTAATGGAAATGTATTTGGATTCACAGCTCCAAACGAACATGGTAGAAGAATGCAGCAATCGGGAGCGTGGTTGTGTCAAAATTTATTTGAACATTATGCTTTTAGTAAAGACAAAAAATACCTAGAAGAAATTTATCCAATTTTAAAAGGAGCTGCCGAGTTTTATGTAACATTTTTAGCTCCATGGAAAGATGGTTCATTGGTGGTATATCCTACTTGGTCTCCAGAAAATGCTTACTTGGTAAAAGAATTTGGAAAACTAAATAAACAAGCTTATGGTGCTTCTTTTGAGCAACAATTGGTCTTAAATTTATTTACAGATTACATAGAAGCATCTGTGGTTTTAAATAGAGATGAAGCTTTTAGAAAAACAATACAAGAAACAATTCCTAAATTGAGTCCTCAAAAAATAGGACAATACGGTCAGGTACAAGAATGGCCAGAAGATTGGGATAGTCCAACGGATCATCACCGACATATTTCGCATTTAATAGCCTTACATCCTGGACGAGATTTTTCTCCTTTAACAACTCCAGAATTATCTAATGCAGCATTGGTAACAATGAAACATAGAGGAGATATTTCTACAGGTTGGAGTACGGCTTGGAAAACCAATTTTTGGGCAAGATTGCACAATGGAGATAAAGCCTATCAGTTTTATCAGTTTTTAACGGCTAAAAGAACGTATGCTAATTTGTTCGATTTTCACCCTCCTTTTCAAATTGATGGAAATTTTGGAGGAACAGCTGGAGTATGTGAAATGTTATTACAAAGTCATATAAGAAGTGTAAATAATGACGCTGAAAACATTCAGGAGGCAGCTTTTGTTGCTTATCAAAATAATTCAGAAAATAAGAAACATTTTATACCGGTAATTCCACAAAAATCCATCGCAAATGCCCCTTATATATTGCACTTATTACCTGCTTTACCATCAGCATGGTCTAAAGGGAGTGTGAAAGGTTTAAGAGCTCGTGGAGGTTTAGAGGTAGATTTAGAATGGAATAAAGATGAATTAGTAAAAGCGACTATTCATGCCAAAACAAATGGGTTGTTTAGAGTTTATAGTGAAGGAAAATTAAGTAAACTATTGAGTCTTAAAAAAGGAGAGTCAATGGTTTGGAGAAGCAATTAAAACTAATAAATAATGAATACCAAGTTTTTTGTTGCTAGTGTTTTTGCAAACATCAAAATGAATATTAAATAAGCAATACAAGAAAATCAATAAATATTAAAGCAATACCTAAAATGAAGCACAATATAAAAATGACATGTTTTTATGTGTCAATGGCAATACTAACAATAGTATCAGTTATTGCATGTGGCAATAAAAAACTGAATAAATCAGCAACAAAAACAGAGGTTTCTCAAGAGATAAAGACTGATAAAAAAATAAGTTTTTCATACTCAGAAGTAAAAGGAATTGGAAAAGATACTGTTTACAACAGAAGAGACCCGAGTGATATTATTAAAGTTGGAAACAAATATTACATCTGGTACACGCGTATGGACAAGCCTGTAAGGTCTGGTTATTGGGGAACTATTTGGTACGCAACTTCAGAAGATGAAGGACATACTTGGCAAGAACAAGGCTTGGCATTAGGATTAGGTGCTGAGGGAACCTTTGATAGCCATTCGGTTTTTACGCCAAATATTTTAGCGTTTAAAGGAAAGTATTATATGTATTACACAGGAGTTCAGCCAACACCTGGTAATTTAAAAAAGGAGTTTGAAGGTAACAGTACAACTGATTTTACGGCAATAGGTGTTGCTGTTGCCGATAGTCCAGAAGGACCTTTTATAAGACCTGAAAAGAATATTGTAATTGCGCATAGTGATGTGCCTTCTGATTTTGATAGTTATAGAGTAGATGATGCGAGTATGTTAATAAAGGAAGGTAAAATATGGTTGTACTATAAAGGTAGATGTATAGAACATGGAAAAGATGGACCAAAACATACACAGATGGGAGTGGCTATCGCAGAAAACCCTATAGGACCTTTTCAGAAATATGCTAAACCTTTGATAAGAAAAGGACATGAAGTATTAATTTGGAATCATAATGATGGCGTTGCTTCTTTAACATCGTTAAGTAAATCTATTTATTGGGCAAAAGATGGTTTAGAATTTAATTCTACAGCAGAGAATTTAAAAAAGATTCCTATGGCTCCAGGTTTGTACAGACCACATTTAGAAGATGGAAATAGAACGAATGAGGCTCCTGGTTGGGGTATTTCTATGAGACAAAGTAAAGGTGAAGCCCATTTATTACGATATGAAATACACAATATGGTACAATAGTTTCTATAAGAGATACCTCAATGAAATAAATTTTTTGACGGAAAAGTTAATCGGTTTTTAAGTAACTAAAGACCTTTGTTAAACAATGAACATAACGAATACTTATACAACTAATAAATGAAAAATATAAAAACCATTTATCCCTTAGCAATCTTACTTTTTGTATTTGCTTATGCGAATGCTCAGCAAAACCAATGGCCAACATTTAAAAGCTATACAGGAGAATATTTAAAACGTGTTGCTATGCCTGTTGGAGGTATTGGTACAGGTACAGTTTCATTAACAGGAAACGGTGCAATACAAAATTGGGAAATCATGAGTTTTCCTGCAAAGGGATTTAATGCAATAATACCTAAAGGACCACCATCTAACCGATCTGCTTTTTTTGCAATCAATATTCAAGAAGAAGGAAAAAAAGCACAAGCAGTACTTTTAGAAGGACCCATGTCAGATCGTTATTATGAAGGAGAAAGAGGAGCTATTGGAGCTAACCATGGTTTGCCTCGTTTTGCAGAAGCTACTTTTAAAACGGCTTATCCTTTTGGGCAAGTATTTTTAAAGGATAAAGATTTGCCAGTTGCTGTAACGGTTGGTGCTTTTAATCCACTTATTCCTGGAAATGTAGATGACAGTAGCATTCCAACAGCGATTCTTAGCTATAAAGTAAAAAACACTTCAAATAAATCGATTACAGTTTCTTTAGCTGGTACTGTTCAGAATATTATTGGTTTTGATGGAACTAGAGGTAAAACCATCAAAAATATAAACACCTTTAAAGATCAAGATGGTTTAAAGGGAATTCATTATACTTCAAATGGGGTTGATAAAAACAGCTACCAATGGGGGACTTTTAGTTTGGCAACCAATAGTAAAGAACAAATTTCGTATCGTACCAACTGGATTCCTCAAAAATGGGGAGATACAACCTTAGATTTTTGGGATGATTTTACAGATGATGGTTTGCTAGAAGAACGACCAAGTTTTAATGCAGATGCTCCTGTAGGTTCTCTTGCTGTGAAAACTGTTTTGGCTCCTGGTGAAGAAAAAGACATTCGTTTTTTTATCACTTGGCATTTTCCAAATCGTCCAGCTTGGAGAAATCAAAAAGTAAATGTAGGTAACTTTTATGCGAGTAAATATAAAGATTCTTGGGATGTAGCAAAACAAATCGTAACCAGATTAGCAGCATTAGAAAAAGGTACAGAAACGTTTGTAAATACATTTTTAGCAAGTGATATTCCTCAAATTACAAAAGAAGCTTCACTTTTTAATTTAGCACATTTAAGAACTCAGTTAGGTTTTAGAACTAAAGAAGGTCATTTTTTAGGTTGGGAAGGCACTGCAGATAATGTAGGTAGAGGATTGGGAACATGCACACATGTTTGGAATTACGATCAAACCACACCTTTTCTTTTTGGTGAAATAGCACAAACTATGAGAGATACAGAGTTTGGTTATGCTACGACTGATGAAGGATTGATGAGTTTTAGAATAGAACTTCCACTAAGTACATCTGCACAAAAACATGGTGTAGCTGCTGCAGATGGACAAATGGGAAGTATTATGCAGTTTTATAGAGAGTGGCAACTTTCTGGTGATGATGCTTTCTTAAAAAAGCATTGGCCAATGGTAAAAAAAGCCTTAGAATTTAGTTGGATTAAGGGTGGATGGGATGCTAATAAAGATGGTGTTATGGAAGGTTCTCAGCACAATACTATGGATGTAGAATATTTTGGGCCAAACCCTCAAATGGGATTTTGGTATTTGGGTGCATTAAAAGCATCAGAAAAAATGGCAAAACATTTGGGAGAAAAATCTTTTGCTAAAACTTGTAAAAAATTGTACGAAAATGGTTCTAAGTGGATGGATGAGAATTTATTTAATGGCGAATATTACGAACAGCTTATACAGCCACCTATGGTGCAAGAAAATTTAGCCAAAGGTTTAATGATGGGGATGGGGACCAAAGATTTAACAACACCAGATTATCAATTAGGAAAAGGTGTTTTGGTAGATCAATTGGTTGGTCAGGTTATGGCGCACATCTTAGATTTTGGTTATTTAGCTAAAGAAGAAAATATTAAGAAAACCAATAAGGCAGTTATAAAATACAACCACAAAGAAAATATGTCTAAGCATGCTAATTTTATGCGTTCGTATGCTTTAGGTGATGAATCTGCGTTGTTAATGGCAGCGTATCCAGGAGAACGTCCAGACAAACCTTTTCCTTATTTTACAGAGGTAATGACAGGTTTTGAGTACACAGCAGCGGTAAGTATGTTGTATGAAAATCAAAATGAAATAGGACTTAAAACCATGCAAGATGTAAGAGATCGTTACGATGGTAAAAAAAGAAGTCCGTTTAACGAAGCGGAATTTGGTAATCATTATGCGAGAAGTATGATGGCTTGGGGAAGTGTTTTGGCTACCACTGGTTTTCATTATTCAGCAGTAGATCAATCTATAAATTTTACGGCAAAACCAGGGACTTATTTCTGGTCTAACGGTTATCAGTACGGAAAAGTAACAATCTCAGATGATGGTAAATCAAAAAAAGCAGTATTTACTGTATTAAATGGTTCTGTAAAACTGAAATCTTTTACTTTAAATGATTTCGGAACTGTTTCTTTTAGAAAAGTAAAAACAGTCGATGAAAATACATCAGAAACTTTTATGATTAAAAACAACCTTAAATAATTTAAAGTAATGAAAAGAGCATTCAGAGTTTGCAATATTTCCATTCGTTTTGTTGGGTTTCTATTCTTGTTATCTATAGGAGTTGGTAGTTTTGCACAAACAACAGCAATGGGTAAATCAACAAATAATATTCCTTTTCAATTAGGTTCCCTTTTTAAAGACCACATGGTTTTGCAGCGCGATGTGCCAATTCCCGTTTGGGGAAAAGCAACAGCCGGAACAACGGTTACCGTTAAATTTGCAAATTCTAAAAAACAAACTATTGCAGATTCTAATGGTAAATGGAGCGTAAAATTAGATGCTTTAAAAGCAAGTTTCGATTCTAAAACCATGTTAGTATCATCTTCGATGGATAAAAAAACGATAAAAATATCGGATGTTTTAGTAGGTGAAGTTTGGATTTGTTCTGGGCAATCGAACATGCAATTTTCTGTAAATGGAGCTCCAGAAGTAAAGAAATTAATTCCATCAGCAAAAAATATAAGAAGTTTTAAAGTAAAAAACACGGTGGCATTAGAACCTCAAGATACTTGCGAAGGTACTTGGGAAGTAAATTATCCTAATAGTGCAGTGGCATTTTCATTCGCTTATTTTTTAGAAAAATCTGCCAACGTTCCTGTAGGTATTATTTTAACTGCTTGGGGAAGTTCATCTTTAGAAGCTTGGATGCCTAAAGATATGGTAGAAACGGTGCCGCATTTTAAAACAATGATGGAGGAGTTTGATGCAGATGACAAAACGAAGAACAGAATAACGGCTATTTTAAATGGGAAAAAACCTTGGGGAAAAGAAGATGATATTTTTTTAAGAAGACAATCTAATATATTGTATAATGCTATGATGCATCCATTAATGCCATATGCTTGTAAGGGTATCGTTTGGTATCAAGGAGAACGAAATACGCAATCTATGCATGGAATGATAAAAGAACCTTGGTTTTCTAGAAATTCTGGAATGTTAAAATATGGCGATGTTTTAAAAGAATGGGTAAAACGTTATAGAAAAGGTTGGGACAATGATGACTTACATTTTTTAGTGGTGATGTTGCCTGGTTATGGAAAAGAATTAAAAACGGATAAAAATATAGCAGCAAATACGCCCAATGCACATTCTTGGGCTTGGATGCGAGAATCTCAATTAAAAGTTCTTGAATTACCTCATACTTCTGTTGCAAATATCATTGACCTTGGTGATTACAAAAACATACATCCTAAAGATAAATTACCGGTTGGTAAACGATTAGCTTTGTTAGCTCGTAAAGATGTTTTAGGAGAAAAAATAACAGCTTTAGGACCTACCTTAAAAAAAGTAAAAATTAAAAAGAACACAGTAATAGTACGTTTTAAAAATGCAAAAAAATTAAAAACAACTGATGGTAAAAGTCCAACAGGATTTTGGTTGGCAGATGAAGCGAATCGTTGGTTTCCTGCGAAAGCAACAATTAAAGGAAAAAGAGTCATTTTAACTTCTTCTAGTTTAGAAAATCCTTTATATGTTAGGTATGCCTTTACAGGTAAACCTGATGTGAATCTAGAAAATGAAGCAAATTTACCCGCTTATCCTTTTAGAACAGATTCGTTTAAACCATAATTGTGTCTGTATGAAAAATAGAATAGTAGTTGTATCAATTTTTATAGTAACAGTATTTGTCATGAGTTGTAAAAACAACAAAAAAGAGGAGATTCTAAAAACATCAGAAATTGTAAAATTTAATACTTATCATAAGGATGTAACTTTTATGAAAGATTACACATCAATTATTGAGTTGTCTGATGCTTCTGGAAAGTCAAAAGTAGCAATAGCTGCCGCTCTTCAAGGGCGCGTAATGACGAGTTCTGCTTTTGGAAATGAAGGTAGAAGCTATGGTTGGATTAACAAGGAACTTTTTAAATCAAAAGATACTTTAGAACACATTAATGTTTTTGGTGGTGAAGAGCGTTTTTGGTTGGGGCCAGAAGGCGGACAATATTCCATTTTTTTTAAAAAAGGAGATGAGTTTACTTTAGAAAATTGGTACACACCAAGATTGATTGATTTAGAACATTTTGATGTAGAAAAACAATCGACAAGCAATGTTGTGTTTACAAAAAAAGCTTCTTTAAAAAATTATTCAGGTTTTCAGTTTGATATGGGTATTGAACGTGAAATTTCTATTTTATCAAAAGAAGCGATTTCACAAGAACTTGGTATCTATGCACTTGGAAATAATATTAAAGCTGTTGCCTACCAAACTAAAAATACACTTACTAATTTAGGTGATGCTGATTGGAAAAAAGAAACAGGATTACTTTCTATTTGGTTGTTGGGTATGTATAACCATTCCCCAAATACAACGATTATGATTCCTTATATTTCAGGAGAAGTTTCAGAATTAGGAATTCCTGTAAATGACACTTATTTTGGTAAAGTACCAGCAGATCGCTTGGTTGTTAAGGATGCTATTATTTACTTTAGTGGAGACGGAAAATACAGAAGTAAAATAGGCTTGTCTCCAATGAGAGCAAAAGATGTTGCAGGTTCTTACGACTCTAAAAACGGAATTTTAACCATTGTAAAATACAACAAACCAGAAAAAGTAACCGATTATGTAAACTCTATGTGGGAAATTCAAGACGAACCTTTTGCAGGAGATGTAATTAACGCTTATAATGATGGAGAACCAAGTCCGGGAGAAAAACCATTAGGGCCTTTTTACGAATTAGAAACATCTTCATCAGCAATGTCTTTAAAGGTCGGAGAAAGTGGAACACATATACAATTAACCTGTCATTTAGAAGGAAGTGAAGAGGATCTAAATCCGATTATAAAAAAAGTGTTTGGGGTAAACTCAAGTGCTATAAAAAATGCATTCAAATAAATAAAATACAAAATGAAATCTAAATACATTGTAATTATTCTTTTATTATTAATTGGTTCAATTTTTACAGTAAGAGCGCAAGATATTTCTCCTGATAGTAAAATTTTATACAAAGTAATTGATGGAGATAGTTTATATCTGCATGTTTTTAAGCCTAAATTATCTAAGAAACCAACCGCGGCAATTGTTTTCTTTTTTGGAGGAGGTTGGACAGGTGGAAATCCGAAACAATTTTATCAGCAAAGTGAATATTTTGCGTCAAGAGGTATTTTAGCAATTTCTGCAGAATATAGAATAAAAAAGACACACGGCACTTCTCCTTTTGAGTGTGTAGAAGATGGAAAATCTGCTATTCGTTGGGTTCGTGAAAATGCAAAAGAATTAAATATAAATCCCAACAAAATTGTTGCAAGTGGAGGTTCTGCCGGTGGTCATGTTGCATTAACTACAGCGGTAATAAATGGTTTTGAAAATACTACTGAGAATTTATCAGTAAGTTCTGTTCCTAACGCAGTAGTTGCTTATAATCCTGTTTCAGATACTACAGAAAAGGGTTATGGTCATGAAAAAGTGGTAGGTAGAGAAACAGAAATTTCACCAACGCATCAGGTGAAAAAAAATATGCCACCAATGTTAATTTTTCATGGAACAAAAGATAAAACGGTGCCTTTTGAAAATGCAGAACGTTTTACTAGATTGATGAAAGAAGCAGGTAATGAATGTGAATTGGTTGCGATTAAAGATGCTGATCATGGATTTTTTAATGGCGATTTTTTTAGAAAAGGAGCGGGTAATAAATACTTCAATTTAACAGCTTATAAAACAGATGTATTTTTAAAAAATCTAGGTTTCTTAAAAGGAAAACCAACCCTTTCAGAAAACATACAAAAGGTGGCTTGTGTTGGAGACAGTAATACTGAAGCAACATATCCGAAATTTTTACAAGAAAAACTGGGCAACAAGTACGAAGTAAAAAACTTTGGTAGAGGTGGCGCAACATTACTTGATGGCACAAATCATCCTTATTTTAAAAAGGAGGAATATAAAAATTCATTAAAATTTACGCCAGATGTTGTTTTAATTATGTTTGGTACAAACGACGCTAATGCAAAGTGGTGTTTAGATGAAAATAGAAAAACGGAGTTTAAAGGAACATATCAAGAAGAGTTTAAAAGTCAATATATAAAATTGATAAACGCTTATAAACGTAAAAATGAAAATGCAGAAATATACGTATTAACTCCGTTGCCAATTTACGAACATAAAAAAAGTAGAGATCCTAAAGTTAAAGAGCGTATAGAACATTTATATGATTGGGTAATTCCTACAATTAGAGAAGTTGCTGAAAAGGAAAATGTTGAACTTTTAGATGTAAATAAACTAATGAAAAAAGCCTATAAATATACGGTTGATGGTGTTCATCTTACCGAAAAAGGGTATGAAGTTTTAGCCAAAAAAATAGCCAAAAAAATTAAATAATACATTTTTCTGTTTTACAAGACAATTTAAAAAAGAGTTTCAAGGCGCTAAGTTTGTATCGTCCGAATTTAGAAAATGAAGTTACAAGTTAAGGTACCTCAATGATATAAAAGAAAGGATTTACATATTTCATTCGTATTGAAATAAAAAATATTTGAAATAATTATATAAATGAAAAACATCATAAATAGTATTTTATTGTTTGTTTTTATGAGTTCTTGGGCTCAAAAAGAACTACCAACATTAAATTTTAATTTAGAAACCGCTTCCGTAAGTTCGCAAGGAGATAAACTCATTGTAAATACAGGTAAAGTAGAGAGAATCTGGAAATTAACAAACACAGGTTTAATAACCAATGCCTTTAAAAATAGATTAACAGGAGAAGTTTATATAGAGAATAACAACGAGTTAAATGCAGATTGGAGTTATTATGGGTTGATTGATAATAATACAAAAGGAAATCTGATTAATTTAACAGCCAGTCAATCAAATGACGAAAATTTTACGTCCGAACATATAGAAGTAATTGCTGAGTTTGAATACCCATCAATAGAAACATCAATTAAATATGTTATTTGGGCATATCCAAATGCTACAGGGATTCGTACACAGTTATTTATTAAAGGAGAAGCAGAAAAGTATATTAAAAACTCGGATGCAAAATTAAGAGAAGATATTGTTTTTGATGTTGTTTTAGGAAAAAATAAAAACAATTATGCTGCAGGTGAAGTTGCCGAAAGATATATAACAACAACTATTTTAGATAAAAAATCTGTTCAATTACATGCCAAAGGGTTGGATAGTAAAAAGAAATACAAACTAGGTTTTACTTGGTGGGATTTTGAAGGGAAAGGAATAAGACAAAAAGTAAGAGTTACCAGTGTTGATGGAGAAATAAACAAAGAAGTAGTTGCAAATGTAAAATTACCAGACTATAAAAATAGCAAAGATTTATTTGAAACAGTTTTGGTAGATTTACCTTCGGAAGCCTTGTTAGACGGCACTTGTCGTATCTTTTTTGATAAAATTGATGGTGAAGTAGCTAAAGTTGCAGAAGTTTTTATTTATGAAGAAACACAAAAAATAATAACAATAACAAATGGCCTAGCGAAACGTGTTGATGCACTTAGAAAAGCATCTCCAGAAAATTATAGTTTGATTGGGTATTTTGATTGTGGTGAAGAAATTCAAGGCGAAAAAATGCTTGCCACTGGTAGAGTAGATGGTTTACCAATAAATACAGAAGGTACAACTCGTACCCATATTGGTTATTATAATGATACTCAACACAGAAATAAAAGAGAAACTCCAATCATAAAAGAAGCTACTTTTAACGAAAGTATTGAAACGGAAGAAAAAGTAAATTGGAGTAATATTATACGTGTCGACAAAGATGGTAAAGGTGTTTTAATGGTAAAAGAATCACATAAATGTGCCAACCAATACGGTGTGGATACAGGAGAATTTATCGTTACTAAAAAGGGCATTCAAAATACAGGAACGGCTTTGTTTCCTTCTGAAATAAATTCGGAAGAATATAAATGGTGTTGGGCTTCTTGGGCTATTGCGTATGTAGGAGGACAAGAAGGAAGCGATCTGGCATTAAAAGAATTTGATCGTTTACGTTATCCGGTAGATCCTACAAGAGATATTTATTTACAAGCAAACACTTGGGGTTCAGGTAGAAATAAAGAGGCTTCGCAAGAAGCTAATATTTTAGTAGAATTAGAATCTCAGGCAGATTTAGGAATCGATATTCAACAAATAGATGATGGTTGGCAAACTAAAAATTGGTTGTTAAGAACAGATTGGTATCCCGAAGGATGGAAAAATGTAATAAAAAAATCGGAAGAAACTGGCGTGCAAATTGGTTTGTGGGCTGCAGCAATGCCTGTAACGTATGAAGCTCTAAAACAACAATATGACACGGCTGGTTTTGTAACGTATAAATTAGATTTTGCCCGTTTAGGAAACCATGAAAACATGGATAAATTAATTGGAAAAGTTAGAAAATTTATTAAATATACCAATCATAAAGTGCGTGTTAATTGGGATTTAACCGAAAATGCGCCACGTTTTGGATTTTTTTGGGCTAGAGAATACGGTTGTATTTATTTAGAAAATAGAAAACCAGACAAACCAGAAAATGTGGTTTATATTCCTTATTTAGTATTGCGAGATATTTGGCATGTTGCTAAGTATACTAATATTAATAAGTTTCAAACCTCTATTCAAAATGTAGGAATGACCAACAGAAAGGTAAGTGATGCTTATCTTCATAATGATCCGTATGCTGTTGCTATAGGATTGGTAGGAACACCGTTGTTTTTTCAGGAAACACATAATTATTCTCAAGAATCTAGAGATCAAATAAAACCCTTATTGGCTACGTATAAAAAGTATAGAGATGAGATGTATGATAGCTATGTTTTTGCAATAGGAAGCGAACCAAATAATGCTAATTGGTCTGGATTTCAATGGTATAGTTTAGAAAAAAAATCAGGATATTTAATGGTCTTTAGAGAACTAAATAATAAAGAAGTTGAACAAAAAATACCACTACATTTTTTAAAGAATAAAAGGCTAACTTTAACTAATTTAGAAACGGGTGTTTCAACGGAAAAAACCGTTGGCAATAATGGTGCGTTGAATTTTAAAATAAACAATCCTGCTGGGTATCAATTTATAAAATATAGTTATGAGTAATAATAAATATTATTCTGTATAAATCAAAAAAAGAACAAATGAGAAAAGTTATTTTAATTGTCATTACAATTGTATTCAATTTATTATCTCAACAATCAATTAAGGCAGAAGTTAAACTCCCTGCTATTGTATCATCAAACATGGTTTTACAAAGGAACACTACAATTGTGCTTTGGGGTTGGGCAGATGTTGGTGAGAAAATTACCATTAAAACTTCTTGGTTAAAAGATGAATTAAGCTTTAATGCTGATAAAAATGGTGATTGGAAAATTGAAGTAAAAACAACAGATAGTAAAGAACCTCAGTTTATTAAGATAAACAGTAAAGATTCAGATATTTTATTAGACAATGTTTTGTTTGGTGAAGTTTGGTTGTGTTCAGGTCAGTCTAATATGTACCAGCCTTTAGCATCTTATAATGGTCAACCAACTTATGGAGGTCTTATGGCTACAGTAAAATCAAATAATAAAAATTTACGTCTTTTTAGTGTTGGTAAAGTGGCTTCAAAAACACCTTTAGAAAAACTTGATAAATTTACTGGATGGCAAGATGCTTCTCCAGAAAGTGTTTTAAATTTTAGTGCAGTTGCCTATTTTTTTGGTAAGCAATTACAAGAAGTTTTAGATTGCCCAGTAGGGTTGATTCATGCTTCTTGGGGTGGTAGTATTGTGCAAGCTTGGATGAGTAAAGAAGTGTTGAATACTTATAAAAAAGTAGATTTAGAGAATGTAGACCTTAAAAAAAGAGCACAATATAATCCTACAGTATTGTACAATTCAATGATAAAACCATTAATTCCCTTTACTATAAAAGGAGCATTATGGTATCAAGGAGAAAGTAATCGTAGTGAACCAAATGATTACAAAAAGTTATTTCCAGCAATGGTAAAAGATTGGAGAACACGTTGGGGAATTGGAGAATTTCCGTTTTATTATGTACAAATTGCGCCTTATTTATACGATAACAATGATGTATTTCAAACCAATGATAATACTGCATTTATTAGAGAAGCACAATTGCAATGTTTAGATTTAATTCCGAATTCGGGAATTGCCATTACAATGGATATTGGTGATGAAAAAAGTATTCATCCACCAAAAAAGAAAGAAGTGGCAGACAGGTTATTGTTTAATGCTCTAAATCAAACTTATGGTTACAAGACTGTAGATTATGCTGGTCCAATTTATAAATCACTAGAGAAAAAAGATGGAGGAATCCTTTTGAGTTTTAAAAATGCAGAGTTAGGATTGTATGCTTATGATGGGTTAACAGGTTTTGAAATTGCAGGAGCAGATAAAGTATTTTATCCTGCCACATCAAAATTTGTGAATAGGAGAAAAGTCTTAGTGAAGAGTGATAAAGTAACAAATCCTGTAGCTGTTAGATATGCGTGGCGTAATTGGATTAATGGAACTCTTTATGATACAAACCTTTTACCAGCATCTTCTTTTAGAACCGATAATTGGACCGATGCAACTCAGGTTAAAAACTAAAGAGTGATGAAAAATTTAATAGTAGTATTTTTTTATTTGTTGACGCAATTCAGTTATTCTCAAACAGCTATTTCATACAAGGATTCTGATGATGAGATTTCTCAGCATGATCAAGCTTTTTATGAAAAAAATACAAAAGCTTTTGTTTATACTGATAAAAATGGAGCAAAAATGCCTTATCGATTGTTTTTACCAGACAATTACGATCCTAAGAAAAAATATCCCATTGTTTTAGTTTTTCACGGAGCAGGTTCTAGAGGAAATGACAATTTAAAACAATTAAGACCTTGGGTTGCAGGTTGGATGGATGTACAGGTACAAAAAGAGCATCCAAGTATTATTTTAATGCCACAATGCCCTAAAAAACAACAGTGGGTAAATGTACCTTGGAAAGAGGGTTCATATCGATTCAAGGATATTCCAGAAAGTGATCCTATGAAATTAGCCAAAGAAATTTTTGACAAAGTGGTTCAGGAATATTCTGTAGATAGAAAACGTGTTTATGTAATGGGAATGTCTATGGGAGGTTACGGAACATGGAATTTTGTGATGCGATATCCTAAAATAATTGCTGCAGCGATTCCTATTTGTGGAGCAGGTGATACTTCGATGGCAAAAAAAATAAAGAGAATTCCTATTTGGGCTTTTCATGGTGATAAAGATCCTACAGTGCCACTTGCTGGTTCTACAGAGATGATTGAATCTTTAACTCGTTTTAAAAAACACAAAGCTCGTTTAACCATTTATAAAGATGTTGGTCATAATTCGTACGAATTGGCATGGAAAAATCCAGCATTGGTTGATTGGCTTTTTAGTCAGCATAAAAACTAAAAATAAGTCGTAAAAACATAAAAACATGAATAAATTCCTCGTAAAACTTTTATTGACTGTATTGTTAAGTTGTTCTATTAATGCTGTGTCACAAGAAAAAGAGATCAGTCTAGACATCCATAAAATGATGAAGCCTTTGCCGAAAGACGGTATTTTTCGTGATGCTTTGTATTACAATTGGGGCGGTTCAATTATCAAAGGAAAAGATGGAAAATATCATTTGTTTTATTCTCGATGGAAAAGAGCCTATACGTTTAATGGATGGCTCACTTTTTCGGAAATTGCACATGCAGAATCCAAAACAGCAACAGGACCGTGGCAATACAAGGAAACCGTTTTAAAAGGAAGCGGTCAAGGAAATTGGGATGAAATTACGGCTCACAATCCTAAAATTAAATATTTTGAAGGCAAATATTACCTCTATTATATTGCAACCAATTTGGGTGGTAAGGAATTTACTTATGATGATTTGGTTGCGCTTAGTACAAAATCGTTAAAAGATACAGATAGAGGAACGCTTCGTAAAAATCAAAGAACCGGAGTAGCAGTTGCAAGCTCAATAAATGGGCCTTGGAAAAGAATGGAAACACCTATAATAGAACCATCTGGTCCCATAGCTAACATCACTGTGAATCCTGCAATTGACCAAGGGAAAGGCGGTAAGTATTACTTAATTGTAAAAGGAGATAAACCCAATGAGAAAAAGTTTATCAGAAACCAAGCAATTGCTATTTCTACATCACCAACAGGACCTTTTAAAATTCAACCCAACCCTGTAATTGGCAATTTAGATACAGAAGATGTATCTATGTGGTTTGATGAACAACAAGCTGCTTTTTATGCTGTTTTTCATGCCCATTCTTATATTGGGTTAATGACTTCTATAGATGGTTTGCATTGGGGAAAAGCTAAGAATTATGAAATCAGCCGTAAAAAAATAAAATTAGAAGAAGGAGGTTTTCTAATTCCCAATCGTATGGAACGTCCGTTTGTTTATGTAGAAAATAATGAACCAACAGTTTTGTGTCTTGCTATAAAAAAAGGAGACGATTCTTATACGATATTTATTCCACTACATAAATCTAAAACTCGGTAAATATCCTCTGGGCTTGTTGCCCCGAATATATTCACTAAAACAGTTCAAATAAAAATATATTACACTTCTATATAAATTATTGAAAAATGAAGATTTTTAGATTTCTTGTATTACTTGTTATCGTTTTTGGCTGCAAAGGTACCGAAGAAAAAAAAACAATTCACTCATTTGGTGACCAAGGGGATGGCACTTTTATAAACCCTATCCTTAATGCCGACTATCCAGATTCTGATGTAGTACGTCATGGCAATAAGTACTACATGATATCTTCTAAGAAACATAATTCCCCCGGGATGATCATTCTTGAATCTTACGATATGGTCAACTGGAGAATTATTAATCATGTTTATGACAGTATCAGTTGGGGTAAGGAATATAATTGGGATAGGATGGCTGGTTACAAACGAGGGGTTTGGGCTGGAGACCTAGCGTTCCATGAAGGTACCTGGTATTGTTATGTGATAGATCCTAGCCACGGATTGTTTGTTACTACGACCGACGATATTTACGGCCAATGGACTACACCCACAAAGATGATATCTCAAAAGAAGGTGGCAGATGACCCCAGTGTGTTCTGGGATGATGAAAACAAAGAAGCTTGGCTAGTCGCCAATATAGGTCGAAGCAGAACGAAAGAAGACAAAGATAAATACCTGTATAAGAATGCCATCTTTAAAATGAGTTGGGACGGATTGAGCTTAGAAGATGAAGGCACCGTCTTCTATAAAGGTCCAGGAGCTGAAGCCTCTAAAATATATAGAATTAATGATCAGTGGTTTATCTTCTTATCGGAATGGTCTATGACACCTGATGGAGATAAAGAAGACCGTAAACAAATAGCCTTACGCTCAAAAACCAATAGCATTTATGGTCCTTACGACAAAAAAGTGTTGCTTGAAAGAGGAAATGGCTTTGAGCGCAGTTGCAGCCAGGGATCTTTAAACCAGGCGCCAGATGGCTCGTGGTGGTACTTTCATCAGTTAATTCAGAACATAGATGCCCCTTTTCAGGGAAGACCACAATGTCTACAACCTGTAGAATGGGTAAATGGCTGGCCTATCATAGGAGAGGATATGGACAAGGATGGCATTGGAGAACCTTTAAGAAGGTACAAAATGCCTAATATAATAGCACCTGAAAAATTAAAAATACAAACCTCAGACGATTTTTCTTCCTCCGAACTAGGACATCAGTGGGAATGGAACCATAACCCACGTGACTCACATTGGTCTTTTACCGAACGTACGGGCTGGTTGAGACTTAAAGCTAGCACTTTGGTACCATTGAGCAACTATTATTATCACAAAGGGGCGTCATCATTTTGGAGGGCTTCTAATACCTTAAGTCAGCGTATTATGGGCACGAAAGCAGGTATTAGCAGTGCCAAATTTGATGTATCAGGAATGACACAAGGACAACGCGCTGGATATGCTCGTTTTGCAGGAGTAAGCCATCTCATTGGTGTTAAAATGGATGCCGAAGGAAATAGAAATCTCTTTTTTATGGATGATAAGGGAACTGAGATAGACGGCCCTAGCATTGAGAAAGCTATTATTTATTTTAAATCTACCAATAGTGGTAATAGCGCCTCTTTCGAATATAGCTATGATAACAAGAATTTTGAGCGCTTTGGTCCTGAATTCGAGCTGGTCTTTGGACGTTGGTCTGGTGATCGATTAGGCGTCTTTTGCTGGAACGATATAGAAGATTCAGGATACGTGGATATCGATTGGTTTGAGTATGAGTATGAATAAATTTAGGATTGGATTGTAAATGTAAAGAACTTGAAAGCTGGTAATGGCTTAACTGCTGATTTACGATCTAAAAGTGGTTTTGAGATATTTACTAATTGAAATTGGTCTCGAGAATAAGGATACATCTTAACTTAGCGACACAGATATCTAGAAACATAACTTAAACTATACAACATGAATAAAAAATCATAAGATTATTATCGAAAGTGGTGTACATGTTATTAGAAACATGGTCATTGCGATTTACACATCACCAACAGGCCCTTTTGAAATGTGATAGGAAATTTAGATACCGAAGATGTTTCTATGTGGTATGATGAACAATAAGTTACTTTTTATGCTGTTTTTAATCCGCATTCTTATATTGGGTTAATGACTTCTAAAGATTGTTTGTATTGGAGAAAAGCAGAAAATTATGAATTCAGTCTTAAGAAATTAAAATTAGAAGATGGAGGTTTTCTAATTTCCAATCGCATGGAACGCCTGTTTGTTTATTTAGAAAATAATCAACCAATGGTTCTCTATCTTACCATAAAAAAAAGATAATTCTGATATTATTTTTATACCTATTGATGAGGATATTTAAATATGGTCAGTAGACTTTATAGGAAAATAGTGTACTTGCAATTTTTATTTTAATCTATTTCTTTGATAGTAACTGAATAGTTGATAAAGGACGATTATCGTTTGTTTTTTGCTAAATGCAACATTTTTATACTAAGTATGATACGGTTTAGCTTCTTAGACATAACTACTTTTGTCTATTTTTGAGTAAAAATCATCATATGGTAAAAAAACATTCGTTTGTAGGAGTTTTATTCTTTTTACTTGCATGCTTCACTGTTAAAGCGCAACAAAAAAAGCAACCTAATATTCTTTTTATTTTTGCAGATGACCTAATGTTCAATAGCATTGGGAATTTGGATAATTGTGCGGTTAAAACACCCAATTTAGATCGTCTTATGGACAATGGTGTTTCTTTTACTAGAACCTATAATCAAGGTTCTTACAGTCAGGCAGTATGTATTGCTAGTAGAACCATGTTGGTTACTGGAGCAAATCTTTGGAAAGCGGCTACTTATTCTAAATCTAAAAAAGGAGATGCCGTTAAAAAACCAGAAAAGTATTGGCCACAATATTTAAAAGAGGTTGGTTACGATACGTATATATCTGGTAAATGGCATGTAAATCAAGTAAACCCTAAGCATATTTTTGATTATGCGAAAGATATTAGAGGAGGTATGGCGAGTCAAACCAATCTGAGATATGCGCGTAGTTTTGAGCAAGACAAACCAGACACTTGGTCTCCGTATGATAAAAAACTAGGCGGTTTTTGGAAAGGAGGAAAACATTGGAGTGAAGTATTGGCAGATAATGGTGTTGCTTTTTTAAATCAATCAAAAGCTAGTGAAAAGCCATTTTTTATGTATCTAGCATTTAATGCACCGCATGATCCAAGGCAAGCTCCTAAAGAATTTGTGGATATGTATCCGTTAAGTGACATAAAAGTTCCTGAGAATTTTATTTCTGAATATCCTTATAATGAATACGCTGGTGCAGGACGTAAGTTACGAGATGAAAGACTTGCTCCTTTTCCTAGGACGAAATATTCAATAAAAGTAAATAGACAAGAGTATTATGCTTCAATTAGCCATATGGATGCACAAATAGGTCGTATTCTAGAGGCACTAGAAAAGTCAGGAAAAGCAGAAGAAACGTATATCATATTTACAGCAGATCATGGACTTGCAGTAGGAGATCATGGTTTTATGGGAAAACAAAACATGTATGAAAGTAGCATGCGAGTGCCTATGATTATTGCAGGTCCCAATCTTGAAAAAGGAAAAGAAGTAGATGCCTTTGTGTATTTACAAGATATTATGCCAACTACATTAGAACTTGCTGGTGTAAAAAAATCGAAAGAAATTGATTTTAATAGCTTAATCCCTTTGGCAACAGGAAAGGTAAATAAAAGTACTTATCCAGTTGTTTATGGCGCCTATTTTGGTACGCAAAGAATGTACAGAACAGAAGATTATAAAATGATTTTGTATCCAAAGGCGAATAAAGTTCGATTGTATGACATGAAGAACGATTCCTTAGAAAAGTATGATTTAGCGGAGAATAAACAGCAGTATAAAAAGGTGTTAAAGAAATTATTTAAGGAATATAGGAGATTACAAAAACATATGAATGATCCTGAAGATATAAAAGAATCCTTTCATAATTTTATGAATGATGTAGCTCCAATGCCTATAGTAAACAAAGAGACTTCAGAGAATAGTAAACATTAAATTAAAAGATGTATTGTAATGATAAGGCACAAACAACTGTTCGTTTTTGTATTCTTTTTAACTGCAAATCTTTCGTTGATTTCTCAGCATAAAACAATGGATTTAACTCCAAATAATATAAAGGTTCTTAATTTTTATGGAGATAATGGTTTTGTGCATCCCTCAAAAGAGGCAGGTTTAAAATTAATTGAAGATTTAGGAATAAAAAATACTTGGGAAATAGTTTCTACTGCTGATGCATCTATTTTTAATGGAAAAGATTTAAGATCTATTGATGTGATTATCTTTAATAATAATTGCGGGAATAAAGGACGTATTTTATCCAAAGAAAATCAATTGGCACTTCAAAAATATATTAGAAATGGTGGTGGTTTTGTAGGAATACATTGCGCTGGAGCTATTTGGAATGAAGGTGGCGAATTTCAAAATTGGTATGAAGGATTTATAGGAACTAAATTGCTAGATCACCCAAAAGTGCAATCGGCTAGATTGGTTGTAGAAGATTCAATAAACACCATAACAAAACACTTAGATAAAGGATGGGTAGTAAAAGACGAATGGCACCGTTTTTCTTACAATCCTCGTAATGATGTAAAAGTTCTTTTATCTGTAGATGAAAATTCTTACCAAGGAGCTCAAAAAATGGGAGGAGATCATCCTTTTACGTGGTATCAAAATTATGATGGCGGACGTTCTTTTTTTACTTCTTTAGGACATACAAAAGAAATATATGCTGATTTCAATTTTCGGAAATTGGTAGAGGAAGGTATTAAATGGGCTGCCGATGCTTCTAATAATACTGCAAGTTTGCCTTTATCTGAAGGACTTTTGCTAGATTTAAATGCAGATGAGCAAGTGTTAGTTGAAGATGGAGATAAAGTAAGCTCTTGGAGTAATTCCGTTGCTAATAAGGTTCAGAAATTTATAAAACAAGATATTGGTAGAAAAGTGAAAGGCTCTGGACGACCTCAGTTAAAGCTAAATGTACCAAAATTAAATGGACATAATTCGGTAGTTTTTCACAGACAAGAATTGGTAAATCATCAAGAAGATGCTTTCGATCATTTAATCCAAGGAAGTGGCTATACTTGGTTTTCTGTGATGTCTGTTTTTAAACAAGTAAAAGGAAAACCAGGAGTGAATTCATTTTTTGGCAACTTACGTAATACGAACCTTAATAAGCAAGGGCAATATGAAGGTTTTTGGGCTGGTGTAAATATAAAAAACCAAGTTTGGATGTCTTCTAGAAATGGCCTACAAAAAGGAACATGGAATGATGATAGTCCGTTGTTAATAGATAATGACACGTTAATAAAAGAAAAGTATTATTTGGTTATGGGACGAATGGGAGCAGGAGAAGGAACCGTAAAAATGGAATTGTTTGTAAACACAACCAAGGCATTGGTAGAAAAATCATTTCCTGTTAATACTAAAGCTAATCCATCTAAGATGGTTATTGGTCAAGAACGAGATGCAACCAATCATCCTGGAGCAGAATCTTTTGATGGCGAGGTTGCTCGTTTTTTAATTTTTGAAAGACCGCTTTCCAATGAAGAATTAAAGACACTCTCAGATCATTTAAAAAACAAGTATAATATCAACTAATTAATCAACTTTATAAATTAAAACACACCTCAACTAAACAAAGAAACATGATGAAAAGACCCTGGATATATATCCACAATAAATTATTAAAGAAGTTTGCTTACATAATCTTAATTGGTTTTACTTTTTTTAGCTGTACTCAAAAAAAGGAAGTAGAAGAAGCGTCTCCTTTAAAAATTTGGTTCAATCAACCAACTACTAAATGGAATCAAGGTCTACCAATTGGTAACGGAAATTTAGGAGCCATGATTTACGGTACACCTAAAAAAGAAATTATTTGTTTGAACGAAGAAACTATTTGGACAGGTGGAAAAGACTACAATAGAGATAAAAAAGATGCTGGTAAACATATTGCTGCTATTCAAAAACTGCTTTTTGAGGAGAAATATCTGGAGGCAGAAGCAATGGTGCAAGATAAAATTTTAACCAACAGGTTACCCTCAGGAAAAAACACCTATCAAATGTTGGCTAATTTATTTGTTGAAACAGCAAATTTAGATTCAGTAAGCAATTACAAACGAGAACTTGATATTCAAAAATCGATAGCAACCACAACTTTTACAAGTGAGGGAACTAACTTTAAAAGAACCTATTTTTCTAGTTTTCCTGATAAAGCAATGGTCTATAAATTTACGGCAGATCAAAAAGGAAAAATAAACATCTCTTCTTGGGTAAAACGTAATAAGCAAACTAAAATTACTGTATCAGAAAATACTATTGAGTTTTCTGAACATGCAGGAAATGGTCATGGAGTTAAATTTAACGCTATTGTTAGTTTTAAAACAAAAGGAGGAACATCAGAAGTAAAAGAGGGGAAATTAGTAATCAGTAATGCTGATGAGGTTCTTGTTAAAGTTGTAGCTGCAAGTAATTATCGAGGGGATAATCCTCAAGAAATGACAAAGAACATTTTAAAGAACATTGCAAAAATTTCGTATGATGACTTGTTAGATAGACATGTTGCTGATTATAAAGCTTTGTTCAATAGACTTTCTTTTAAGTTATCAGATAGCAAAGGAGATGAGTATCCGACAGATGTTCGATTACAAAAAGTAAAAGAAGGTGCAGAGGATAATTATCTTACGCAGTTACAATATCAATTTGGACGCTATTTATTAATAAGTAGTTCTAGACCTGGTAATTTACCCGCTAATTTACAAGGAATTTGGGTAACTGGATTTAAGCCACCATGGAATTCTGATTATCATACCAACATCAATGTTCAAATGAATTATTGGATGGCAGAAATGGCTAATCTTGCAGAATGTCATGAACCATTTTTAGAATACATTGGTAATTTAAGAGAAATGGGACGCATTACCGCTAAAAAAACCTACAATGCACGTGGTTTTGTAGCGCACCATACTAGTGATCCTTGGTTTACAACTGCTGCTTTTGGAAAAGCAAGATATGGAATGTGGCCTATGGGAGCTGCGTGGGCTTGTCAGCATTTGTTTACACATTATGAGTACACAGAAGATACAGCATATCTAAAAAAACAAGCGTATCCTATTATGAAAGAAGCTGCGTTGTTTTTTGTTGATTTTATGGTGAAAGATCCTAAAACAGGACTTTTAGTAACAGGTCCTTCTATTTCTCCAGAAAATAACTTTCTAACCAAAGAGGGTAAAAAGGCAACATTGAATATGGGACCAACAATGGATCGTGCCATTGTTTTTGAATTGTTTCGTAATTGTATAAAAGCAGCAGAAATTTTAAATATTGATAAAGAATTTAGTGACATCTTAAAAAGTAAAATACAACAAATGCCACCACTTAAAATTGGTAGTGATGGTAGATTGATGGAATGGGTAGAAGAATTAGAAGAAGCAGAACCAGGACACAGACATATTTCTCATTTATATGCGTTGCATCCATCAAACCAAATATCAAAATCTAAAACCCCAGAATTATTTGAAGCAGCTAAAAAAACACTAGCAGGAAGATTGTCTCACGGAGGCGGTCATACAGGTTGGAGCAGGGCTTGGGTTATTAATTTTTATGCACGTTTATTAGAAGGGAACAAAGCATATGAAAATGTTTTAGCCTTACAAAGAAAGTCTACGTTACCTAATCTTTTAGATGTGCATCCTCCTTTTCAGATTGACGGAAATTTTGGTGTTGTTTCTGGAATAACAGAAATGTTGATGCAAAGTCATAATGATGAGGTTCATATATTGCCTGCTTTACCAACTGCTTGGGCGTCTGGAAGTATTAAGGGAATCGTGGCTAAAAAAGGTTTTGAAATTGATATCACTTGGGATTTAGGAAAGCTAAAAACTTTAGTGATAAAATCGAATTTAGGAAACACCTTAAAGCTACGTTATCAAGATGATGTAAAGGAAATTGAAACTACAAAAGGAGAAGTTTTAGAGTTTAATTATTAATACACTCGATACATATTTTTCTCTTTAGATTATAAAAACACCTGATTAATCATTAAAATGTTTTATCGGGTGTTTTATTTTAATGTTAGATTAATTGTAACATTTTCAACCCTTTGTTGTTACAATGGTACCCTATTTGTTGTGGGGGTTTTAGGTAAATTGCATAAAATACTAATCAACTATTTAAAACTAACTATGAAAAACTTTACTTTTTTACTAATGACCGTTTTACTATATGTAAGTTGTAGTAATTCTGATTCTGACAATGAAATCATAAACGATGTTGAATTGAATTTTATTCAATTTGATGTTACACTTACATCCGGAGGAAAATCTATTGGAGTGATTGATAATGAAAATAAACGCATCTCTTTACCCAATATTTCAGATCCTTTAGAAATTTCATCTGTAAATTATCAATATTCAGAAGATGTTTCTATGATAACCCCTAAACCAGAAACAAGAATTGGTAAATGGGAGGTTCTAGAAAAATTTAGACTTCATGCAGGTGAAGATTTTAAAGAGTATGCAGTAGAAATTACAGATTATCAAGAGACGGCGTATACAAATAAAGCAACCATATCTCCACTTGAAAAATTTGGTAGGGTTACAAAATATCATATGTTAGATCTAAATCATAATGCTGGAACTTTAGGTAATATCAGTAATGCAGAAAGAGCTTTTGGTCAAGGTGAAGGTCAAGCTAAAATGAATGGACTTAGAGTTCCATTATATTGTGGTGATGCTTATGGAGGACATCCTGAAGAAGGAAAGGTGGTAGAAAGTGTTTACGCAACTCTTTTAAAATCTATAGAAAATGCGAAAGCATCTTATTACGGTACTGAACCTTTTATGATTTTTTTAGGTTTAAAAGTTCTAACAAACGATAAAGCTGAGTATTTTCCTGATTGGGTAACAACAGAAGCACCAACTGTGCCTAATCCTGAAAAGTATGCACAATTGATTGTTGATTATATTGAGTTTATGCATAAACATGGACACGAAATAAATTATGTTGCTTTTGATAAAGAAGCTGCTAGGATGGATGTTACAGATTTTACGATAGCTGTAGATACTTTAAGAGCAAGAACTGCAAGACTTGGTTATGTGGTTCCACAAGTTGTGGCTCCAGAATTCTATAAACCATTAGGTGAATCTGGATCTTTTGATGATTTATATAACATTAATGGAGAAGATAGCTATGACGTATTTGGAAATCACTATTATTTGAATCACCATAATCAAAATAATCATTCAGATCTAGTATACGAGTATAATTTGTCTCAAAGTGATAAACATCGTGAGGCGTGGGCTACTGAAGCGCATTGGGATGCCCTTAGATGTAGTTCTGATTACGAAAAAGATAGAGAAATTTGGACTTCTGAACTTGCTATTGGCTGTATGTTTGATTGGACAGATCTTGGTTTAGATTTAGTAAGCTGGTGGGATTATCCTTTATCTGGTGGTAATGCACCTAGGCATTATATTACCAGAGCATATAACGAAGCATTGATTGGTTCACAGCCGATAAGAATGCTAGATCATGATGGAGAAGAAGTACTGAGTAGAGAGAAACTTCATAGTAGAGCCTATATAAGAGGTAATGAAGTAAATGTGTTTTTTATTAACACTGTGAGTCCATGTAAAACTTTTATACCACCTTTTTACGAAGAATATCCTGTAGGTATTTTAGATGGTTTTAAAATTGATGGTAATATAAGTGTAACACAATGGGATGACGATGATCAACCTGAAGGAGAATCTTTTGTTATAGAACCTGTAGAAGAAAATCAATTTCTTATAGACATCACAACAGGTTCATTTACCCATGTTTCATTTAAAATAACAGAATAAATGCGGAACCATTTATTTCAAATTATATACTTATACTTTTTTAATGAAATCAATAATGAAAAAAATAATAGTAAGCATCATCATACTTTCAATGTTGATGATTTCTTGTCAAGTGAAAAAAACTAAGAACCAAGAATCTGAAAATAAAGAGATTTTTCAAAAAGAAATACAAACTCCAACTGCCATGTCAGACCACTGGAAGTTTATTGGAGAAGCGGTAAATGAACCAGGTTATGATGTTTGGGGAAGTTCCCCTATTAGAGATAAAGACGGAAACGTACACCTTTTTTCTGCAAGATGGTCATCAGCAACACCATTTAAAAAAGCTTGGAGATATAACAGTGAAATAGCACATTATGTAGCTAAGAAACCAGAAGGTCCTTTTGAGTTTGTAGAAACCGTTAGAAAAGGAAAAAATGATAGAAGTTGGAATGCTGTAGGTTTTCATAATCCAAGTATAAAAAAGATTGATAATAAATATGTATTGATTTTTATTGCCAATGATGGTGCTAAAAATCATGGAGCTAGCCAAAGAATAGGGATGCTTGTTAGTGATGATTTAAATGGACCTTGGACAGAAGTTCCTAATAAAAATAACCCTTTATTAAGTCCGCCAAAAGATGAAAGCATTTGGTGTGCTAATAGTGGTTTAGGGGTAAATAATCCTAGTTTGATAAAACATCCTAACGGAAAATTTCTTTTGTATTTTAAAGCCATGGCAGGACCTAAAGGAACAGGTGCAAAAGTAAGCATGGGAGTTGCAATTTCTAATACTTTAGAAGGTCCTTATGTTATTCAACCAAACCCAATTACCACCAACAATGTTAGAATAGAGGATGGTAATGCTTTTTTATGGAGAAATAAAATATGTTTGATGACCACAGACAATCATGGAATATTAGAAAAAGGTGGTGGTTTACTTTGGACATCAGAAGACGGACTTAAATTTGATGCAGAACCATTATCTGGATTTCACAATTACCAGAAATTTTATCTTAATGGAGTGTTCCCAGAAGGAGCTAATATCCGATATGGAGGTAAAAATGTGAAATTTGAAAGACCCCAGTTGTTAATGGATGCTAATAATGAACCTGAATATCTATATTGTCCTAGTGGTGTTGCCTTAGATGGTAGTAATGGATCAAACAGTTATGTGTTAAAATATCAGAAATAAAAATGTAGAATAAAGAATTTAGGTGCTTTATTTCATTATGAGATAGAGTGTTTCTTTTTTAAGTAGTAATTATAATCATGAAAATTTAAATAACACAAATTTTATTTACATTCCTCTTACTTTTTGGTATTTTTTTAATTATTGGATGCGATAAAAAAGAACAAATTAAGAAAAATGTGAGTGATATTTTAGTCGAAATCCTAAGTGTTTTAGACTTGAAAAACAAGAGCTAACTCCAATTAAGAATGGAATTATTACTGATATTGTTTTAAAATTACCAGCACATAAAAACGGAATGTATTACTGCTTTTTTCTGAAGTCAAAGCTTCAGTAAATAAGATGAAAGCACTTTGGTTTTAGGATGTGTTTGAGTTATCCAATTACGAGTAAATAAAACCAAGAGAGGATATAAATATGAAATTTGGGAGCTTAATTTTACTCCAAAAAAACAACGGAAATTATTTGGCTCTTGTACCTATTGTCTCTAAAATGATGAATTAAAATAATTTATAATTTTTTTATTGAGGACTAGATGTAGAAAAATAAAAAAGGGAGTAACTTTTAGAAAGTTACTCCCTTTTTTATAAAAAGAATATTAATTTATTGTTTAATAACTTTAATTGAAGAGATATTTAAACCTTTATCGTTTTTAGCTTTTACAATATAAACTCCTTTTTTAAGGTTGGTCATGTCTACGTCATTAACAACTTTTTGAGAACTTACTCTAGCTCCTAAAATATTATAAATATCTACAGAATAAACATCGTTTGATGAAAAATGTAAGAAATCTACAACTGGGTTTGGATAAGAACCTAAAGTTATTTTTTCTGGAGAATTTACACCTAATGTAATACTATTAAAATCTTTCCAAACATCTGCTGCTTGATAAGTACTTAATGTACCTTCTGGTACAGATAAAGTAGCATTTGCATTATTTATTGGATCATTAAATATTGATATATTACCATCTTCTATTTTAATTAGCTCTATAAATGTCGTGTATTCTACCTTTACTTTTGCTAAGTTATTACATCCCTTAAACATGTTTTGGTTAGCACTAGAAATATAAGTTACAGTTGAAGGAAAAGTTATTTCTTTTAGAGAAGAACAACCGTTAAAAGCTCCAACATAGATGTTTTCCATTTGAGGCATATTTATTGTTTCAAGAGCTGTACTTTGCCAAAATACTAAACCAATTTCATTACCACCTTCTATAGCAGGAGGAATTCCAATATTAGCAACAAGAGGTAAATCTACTGTTTTTAAATTTGGACAAGCTCTAAATGATTGTGAATCTAATGTAGCATTTCCTTCTATAACTAAAGATGTCATTGTAGCTTTCCAAAATGCGCGATTACCAATTAACGTAATAGCGTATTCTATTCCTCCTTCAGTTACAGTTGCAGGTATAACTAAAGCGTCAGGTATTGTAGCTCCATCAACCGTTCCTGTAAGACTAACTGTATTTGGTGATCCAGCTTCTTCAGCAGTAGTAACTTGGTACTTAAAAATACCCTGTTCAAAAGTGTCTCCTAACACAAGTTGTGCGTTTGTTAACGTTACGGTTAATAACGTAACAAATAATAGTAATGTTTTTTTCATGATTTATTTAATTTTAAATTAATAATATTATGATTTAAATTTACAAATAACTATACTATTCTTAGAGTACAAAGGTTTCGGTTTGTGGGTAAAAATGTTGCATTTCTCTTTGAATCTATCGGTAATAGGTATACTGTTTATTTTTGTTAAAGATTTTTGATAAATTTTATTAGAAATTTAAAACGTTTTTAGAACCTTTTAATCTGATATGTCTTGTAAAGTAAATATGGGAGCTCTTAATATTTTAAAGTACATATCCTTAAATAATTTACTAGATACACTATTGGTATTGCCTTCTGCCCAGGCTTTAAATGTTAGTTTATTATCACCACCAAAAATTACATTTTGATTTGCTTCTTTAGGCTTTATAATTATAACACCTGTTTGCGAATAAGAAACTATAGAGATTAAGAGTAAAAAATTTTTAAAAGAATTATTTTTCTTTTTTTTATGAAAAATTACTAAATGAAAAAAAGGAGTAAAAAATTAAAATTGATCACTCCCTTTATATGTGTTGTTCTATGTATACTATTCTTTTATAGCTTTTATAGTTCCAATATTTTGATGGTTAGCATCTTTACATTTAATCATATAAACTCCTTTAGATAAATAACTCATGTCTATACTTTTGTTATTAACTTTTTGAGATTTTACTTTAGCTCCTAATATGTTGTAAATTTCAACAGATGAAATTTTATCAGAAGAAAAAGATAAGTAATCAACTACTGGATTAGGGAAAGCATTTAATGAAGTTTTAACTATATTATCATTAACACTAAGTAATGTTGCATCATAGATGCTTTTAATAAAAGCATCATCTCCTGCACCTGTATAAATACGAACATCATCCATAGCACCGTTAAAACCTCTATTTTTAGGATCGGCATTGTAATCATTACCAATTAATAATGGAGCTTCTGTTGTATTTGTAGACCAAGTGGTATTAGAACCTTTTAGCTCTCCATTTTGATAAATACGAACTGTTGAGTTATCTTTATCCCAAACAACAGCAATATGATGCCAAACATCAACTTCAAGGGTACCTACTCCCATTCCTTTACCATTAATTTCTGCTCTAACTTTTGCACCTTGGTGACCAAAAGTCCATTTTTTACCAGGTGAATTTTCTCCACCTCCTACAACTGCAGTTTGTGGGGTTAATGCTATTAATTTAATCCAAGCAGTCATTGTTCTACTCGCATCTCCACTAATGGGAAAATTAGTTACGGTTGATAAAAGATCTCCTCGATCAAATCCTGTTATAGCACCATTGGCAGTTCCATCTTGTCCCATTTCATACGTAATAGAATTATCTTCATCTGTAGCTGTTAAATTCCAATTACCAGTTTCATCAGTAATACTGCTATCAAATTTGTAATGTGCTTCTAATGTTTGTGCATTTATATTATGTCTTGTAATACAGAATAGAGCTATTATAAGTGCTAATTTAAAAAAAGTAGTTTTTTGTTTCATATTCATTTAAGATTTAAATAATTTAGTAATTAATTTACATTGCTAAGTTCTTTAAAATCTATGTTAATTATAGAGAATAATGGTTCGGAAAAGGGGCGTAAATGTTGCATTTGTATCAAAATTAAAGACTTTTTTAAGTTCTTACTTCTATATTTTTTTAAGTTTTTTTTAAAAAGTTTTATTCTTTTAAGTTTTATATAAAGTTATTTTTAATAACATTACAGAATCTTTTTGGCAGACATTTTCGTCTTCATTTTTCTATGTATAAATACTTGATGGTCTTATTATATGAATTTTATTAATCTCTTTAATAGAATTGTAACATTCTTACTCCTTTGTTGTAACAATCTAAGACTGTTTTTATGCTATTTTAAGCTAGATTAGCTTTGAGTAAGAAAGCCAATAACTTTTATCTTGTTTATACAGAATTATTAAATTTTTTTTAAAATGAGGACCTTGTTTATACTATTATTATGCGGATTTTTAGTGTCTTGCAATACAAATAATGCAGTGCAAAAAGAGCAAAAACCAAATGTAATTGTCATCTTAATTGATGATGCTGGTTATGCAGATTTTGGTTTTATGGGAAGTAAAGATCTAGAAACACCTAATATAGACAGATTAGCAAAAAGTGGTGTTATTTTTACGGATGCACATGTAAGCGCAACAGTTTGTGCACCAAGTAGAGCGGGTTTAATTACCGGAAAATACCAACAACGTTTTGGTTTTGAAGCCAATGATACTGGTGATAAATCTTCTGGAGATATTGGTCTTTCGGATGATGTTGTAACTATTGCAGATGTTTTTAAAGAAAACGGTTATAAAACCATGGCTTTGGGTAAATGGCATTTAGGAAAAGACAATTCTGATCATCCAAACCAAAGAGGTTTTGATGAGTTTTATGGTTTTGAAACCGGAAGTAGATCGTATTTTCAATATGAAAATCCGAGTAAAGCAAAGATGTTACAACATAACGGAAAACGTGTAAAATTTGATGGGTATTTAACAGATGTTTTAGGAGATCAATCTGTAAAATATATAGAAGAAAATAAAGACAATCCTTTTTTTATGTACTTAGCTTACAATGCGGTTCATACACCAATGGAAGCTAAAAAGGAAGATTTAGAGAAATATAAAAATCATCCTAGACAGTATTTAGCAGCCATGACTTGGTCTTTAGATGAAAACGTTGGAAAACTTCAAAATAAATTAGAAGAGTTAGGCATTGCAGATAACACAATTATTTATTTTTTAAGTGATAATGGTGGCGCAGCAAATAATACTTCTTCTGGTGGTCCATTAAAGGGATGGAAAGGAAACAAATTTGAAGGCGGACATAGAGTTCCGTTTGTGATAAGTTGGCCAGCTCAGATAAAAGGAGGTCAAACTTTTAATGGTTTGTCTTCTTCTTTAGATATTTTTACAACTTCTATGGCGGCAGCAAATATCGAAAAAAAGGAAGGTTTACTTTTAGATGGTGTTAATCTTTTGCCGTACTTAAAAGGAGAAAAAAAGGGAGATCCGCATACGCAATTATTCTGGAGAAAACTAGAAGAGGCAGGAGCAAGAGTTGGCGATTATAAAATGGTTCGTTTGCAAGATTACGGAGCAACTTTGTATAATGTTGAAGAAGATTTAGGTGAAATGAAAGACCTACAAAATTCGAATACAAAAGAATTTAATCAACTAGACAAAGCTTTAAAAAACTGGGAATCTGAAATGATGGAGCCGCTATGGGGAGAACCAAGAAATTGGATGGATGTTACCTATCATATTCATCAAAGATTAATGGAAAATAAAGAAGTTTTGTATTCAGATCCTGCTAAAATGAAACAAGTTTTAAATAAAGAAAAAAAACAATAAAATGAAGTATTTATATGTATTATTATTAGGGGGGCTATTGTCTTGCAATGCTCAAAATTTGGAGAAATCAGAAAGTAAACCAAACATCATTTATATTAATGTAGATGATTTAGGTTGGATGGATACCGAAACTTATGGAAGTACTTTTTACGAAACACCCAACATTAATAAACTTGCAGAAAGTGGATTGAAATTTACAAATGGGTATGCTTCCGCAGCAAATTGTGCGCCTAGTAGAGCGTGTTTAATTAGTGGGCAAAATACGCCTAGACACGGTATTTATACCGTTAGTAATTCTGATAGAGGAAATGAAAAAACTAGAAAAATAATTCCTATTAAAAACACAGAAATTTTAGCAGACAATAATATTACTATTGCAGAAATGCTAAAACAAGAAGGTTATATAACAGGTACTTTTGGTAAATGGCATTTAGGAGAAGACCCTAAAACACAAGGTTTTGATGTAAATGTTGGGGGAGCAAAGCATGGTAATCCGGGTAAAGATGGTTTTTTTAGTCCGTATAACATAAAAAATATTGTTGATAATAAAAAAGGAGAAAACCTAACAGATAGATTAACACAAGAAGCCATTTCATTTATAAAAGAGCATAAAGAAAAGCCATTTTTTCTGTATTTGCCCTATTATGCGGTGCATACGCCATTATCAACAACAAATGCTTTAGAACAAAAATATAAAGAAAAAGGAGGAAATCCTTTTCAAAATAAGGCGGTTTATGCAGGTATGATTGAAACGGTTGATAGAAATATCGGTTTAATTTTAGATGAAATTAAAGCTTTAAATCTAAAAAATACCTTAATTGTTTTTACTTCGGATAATGGAGGAATAAGAGCTATTTCTCATCAAGATCCTTTAAGAGCAGGGAAAGGTTCTTATTACGAAGGCGGCATTAGAGTGCCATATATTATTTCTTGGGATGGAGTTGTAAAACCAAATACAGTTTCTAAGACTCCTATTACCAATCTAGATTTTTATCCAACTTTTATGGATATTTTAAATGTAGAAAACCTAAATAAAATAGTAGATGGAACTTCTATTTTACCAATTTTAAAAGGGAAAACAATAAATGATAGAAGTTTGTTTTTTCACTTTCCTATTTATTTACAAGCATATAATTTTAAAATAGATGATGGTAGAGATCCGTTTTTTAGAACAAGACCAGGTTCTGTGATTATTGATGGTGATTGGAAATTACATCAATATTTTGAAAATAATGAGATTGAGTTGTATAATTTAAAGACAGATTTAGGCGAGAGAAACAACCTTGTAGACGTTCATCCAGAGAAAGTAGCAGCGTTATTAAAAAAATTAAAGAGTTGGAGAACTGAGATTAATGCACCAATTCCAACAGAGTTAAATCCGAAGTATGAGGCTAATTTTGTGCCTAAGAAGTTTAAGAAAAAATGAAGGATAAAGCGATAGTTCTATTTTTGTTTTTAAGTGGATTATTGTTTTCTCAAAGTAAAATAGATCCAATTAATATAGAGATTCATTCTGATAAAGAATTCCAAACCATACATAATTTCGGAGCCTCAGACGCTTGGTCTGGGCAGTTTGTAGGAAAATGGCCGTTAGAGAAAAAAGAAGCTATGGCAGATTTATTGTTTAGCACAGAAAAAAATGCCGATGGAACTCTTAAAGGAATTGGTCTTACAACTTGGCGATTTAATATTGGCGCAGGAAGTGCAGAACAAGGAGAAGAAAGCAGTATTAAAGATGAATGGAGAAGGGCAGAAGGCTTTTTAAACAATGATGGTTCTTATAATTGGAACAGACAATTGGGGCAGCAATGGTTTTTAAAAGCAGCAAAAGAAAGAGGTGTTTCTTCTTTTATAGGTTTTGTAAATAGTCCGCCAGTACAGTTTACAAAAAATAATAAAGCATTTTCTGAAGACGGATTGTCATCAAACTTAAAAAGGAGTAAGTATAGTAATTATGCGTTATTTTTAAAAAATGTGGTTACGCATTTTAGAGATAGTTTAAATCTTCATTTTAATTATATCAGCCCATTTAACGAGCCACAATGGGATTGGAAAAACGGAAAACAAGAAGGTTCTCCTTGGAATAATGATGAATTATCAGCAGCAACGAAAACCATAGATTCCGTTTTTACAAGTTCTAATTTGGCCACAAAATTAGAAATTTCAGAAGCAGGACAAATAGATTATTTAACGTCCATAAAAAAGGGAAAAGAAAATAGAAGTAATCAAATAGAAGTCTTTTTTAACCCTACGAGTGATTTATATCTTGGGAATTTAGAAACGGTTTCGCAAAAATTTGCAGGACATAGTTATTTTACCACTTGGGATGTTTCTAAATTGAAAAGGAAACGAGAAGAAATTAAAGAAAAGTTACTGAAATTCCCAAATTTAGAATATTGGATGACAGAATATTGTATTCTAGAAAACAATGCAGAAATTAGAGGAAGAGGCAAAGGTTTAACCATGAAAACTGCTTTGTATGTGGCTAGATTAATACATGCCGATTTAACGATTGCCAATGCAAGTGCGTGGCATTGGTGGTTGGCAATGACACCTTATAATTATAAAGACGGTTTAATTTATCATGATAAAAATAAAGAAGATGGTGCTTTTGTAACTTCAAAATTATTATGGGGATTGGGTAATTTTTCTAGATTTATAAGACCAGAAGCAAAAAGAATAAAGATTGATTATAAAGGTAAAAACTCTCTTGAAAATTTGGAAAAAGGAGTTTTGGTTTCTGCATATAAAAATAAAGATAAATCCATTGTTGTGGTGGTGGTCAACTTAAAAGAAACAGCGGTACAACTAAATTTTAAAAATCCTATAAAGCAAGTTTATGTTACAGATAGAGATTCAGATTTAGAATTGATACAACCTAATGCAAATAAAAAAGATATTGTAATTTCAGCTAAATCAATTACTACGTTTGTTTTATGATTTTAAAGTATTTAAGTGGCTTATTATTATGTAATTACATCTATTTTTGTGTTCGTCTATTTTTCTGTTTTGAAGTTGGCTAATTTAAAAAAGAAAAAATATAAAAAACATAAGAATCATTTTGATACTGTTTTCTAACGAATATTACCCCCAATTGTTCAATTTATATACCTAATTTTACATTCATTATTTTAAATTAATTAATAGAAATCGCATGAGTTTTAAAAGTATTATTTTTAAATGTTTCTTCTTGTCTGCATTTGTACTATCAAGTTGTAAGTCGGAGCAAAAAGAGAGTAAATCTAGTAATTCAGATAAAAAACCAAATATTGTTGTTATTTATTTAGACGATTTAGGCTACGGAGATTTAAGTGCTTACGGAGCCACAGAATTACAAACGCCAAATATAGATGCCTTGGCAAATGGCGGAATTAAATTTACAAATGGGTATGCTTCTTCGGCAACATGTACACCAAGTAGATATGCATTGTTAACAGGTGTGTATCCTTGGAGAAATAAAAAAGCAAGAATTTTAGCAGGTTCTGCTCCTTTAATTATTGATGTAGCGCAACAAACTTTACCAAAAGTGTTAAAGAAACAAGGCTATCAAACGGCAATTGTTGGTAAATGGCATTTAGGTTTAGGATCTGGGAATGTGAATTGGAACGGAAAAATAACTCCAGGACCTAATGAAGTAGGTTTCGATTCTTCTTATATTATGGCAGCTACGCAAGATAGAGTTCCTACAGTTTATATAGATAACGGACATGTAGTAGGTTTGGATAAAAATGATCCTATTGAAGTAAATTATAAAAAGAATTTTGAAGGAGAACCAACAGCCAAATCAAACCCAGAATTGACAACGATGAAATGGCATCACGGACATAATAATAGCATTGTAAACGGAATTCCTAGAATTGGGTATATGAAAGGTGGTGAGTCTGCAAAATGGACAGATATTGATATGGCAGATCATTTTTTAGGAAAAGCGCAAGAGTATGTAAGATCACATAAAGAGCAACCTTTCTTTTTGTATTACGCTATGCAGCAACCACACGTGCCAAGAACTCCGCATCCTCGTTTTGTAGGTAAATCTGGAATGGGACCAAGAGGAGATGTAATTTTAGAAGCAGATTGGGTAGTTGGTGAATTTATAAACACTTTAAAAGAAGAAGGGCTTTTAGAAAATACGTTAATTGTTTTTTCTAGTGATAATGGCCCTGTTTTAAATGATGGTTATTATGATGATGCAGTAGAGAAATTAGGAAAACACGATCCGAAAGGAGGTTTAAGAGGTGGTAAATACAGTTTGTTAGAAGCAGGTACAAGAGTGCCTTTTATTACCTATTGGAAAGGAACTATTAAACCGGCGGTTTCTGATGCCATTGTTTGTCAGATGGACTTATTAGCATCTTTGGCAAACTTAACAGGAACGTCTGAAGAAACGACAGATAGTAAAGATATTTTAAATGCTTTTTTAGGTGATGCTGGTAAAGGTAGAGATCATTTGTTAATTGAAGCAAATTCTAAAACGGCTTTAAGAAGTGGAGACTGGTTAATGATTCCGTCATACAAAGGAAAGCAATTTAATAAAAAAGTAAATACAGATTTAGGTGTTTTACCAAAAATTCAATTGTATAATTTAAAAGAAGATATTGGGCAACAAAAGGATTTAGCGGCAACTAATCCCGAAAAATTAGCAGAAATGATTCAAGTTTATGAATCTTTAAGAGGAGAAAAAATAAAAGAAATAAAATAGATTATACTTCATTAATTGTTATTATAAAAAACCATCCATAAGGCTTCCCTATCGGATGGTTTTATGTTTGAAATTAATCGATATTAATTTTATGGTCGTAGCTATATTTTCCATTTCTGTTCGAGAGTAGTCGAGAGCTAATGGTTTTCTATAGTAGGTTTCGAATGTGCTCAATCAAATATTTCGTTTTAAACATCAAAAGTAGAAGAAGTTTCTCATTCTCAGTTTATGTGAATGCCGATAAAATTGATACAAAATATTTAGAAAGTTTATGAGATTTCTCTTAAAAATGGAAATAACAAAACGGAATGTATCTAAAATTGTAGGGTAATTTTTTTGGTTCTTAATCTGATAAAATACTGAAATAATTTCACCATGACAGAGTTTCATCAGATATATAGTTTATGTTTTCTATGCTATTATGTGGATTGGGTGTGGTTTTTAAGAATTTACTCTTTCAAAAACACTGTTAAACTTAAAGCTCCGTGTGCACCAATAACAAGCGATTGTTCAATATCTGCCGTTTTAGAAGGGCCAGCAATAAAAACACCAAAACCAAAATTGTTTAGTTGATCATAAGCTTGATGCATGTAAGGCACAATGTTTTTTGCTGATAAAACTAAAACTAAATGCTGTGCAATAAAAGGTAGTACACGAACAGGGATTTCATCATCAGACATCCAAATAGCACCATTTTCTGCAACTGCTAATTTACTTTCTAAAATTAAAAGGTCTAAATTTTCTAAATCATGAGGTTTTTGAAGTGAAGCTAAATCAATGGTATTAAAAGATTGTGAATTTTCTAAAGAAGAAAATTTCACTTTTGTATCCGGAAATATTTTTTCAATTTGAAGCATAATATCTTCATTAGAATTTGCATTCAACACATTACCACCAACAACTTCTACTTTTTTTGTAAACTCTTTTAAGAGATCTAAATCTTCATGAAAAAGAGCGCTATTTATATTAGGCAAAGATAGAAGACTTGGTTTGTTTGCTTTAATTCTATCTAATATTTGATTTCTACTTCCCATAATTTAATTTTTTTTCTCGTTTTCTCTTTCTTTAAACCACTGATCAAAACTTTGTTTTGGTCCTAAAGGTAGATCTCTTGCTTTACCCCAGGCATTCGGTTTTGAGTTGATAACTGATTTTGGTAAATTTCTTAAAGACCAACGTGCCACTTTTCCTACAATCTCAAATTGTTTTGGTTTTGCAAAAATTGTACCCATAGCTTTCATTGCTTGTTTTTTTACAAAAGGCTGAGGGGTTTCTTTGGTAATTATTTGTCGCCATTTGTATAGTTGAGAATGAATATCAATTTTTACAGGACAAACATCAGAACAAGAACCACATAATGTAGATGCAAATGGTAAAGTGCTGTATTCTTTTAAATCTTTTCCGGGAGATAAAATAGAACCAATTGGTCCAGGAATTGTAGCATCGTAACTATGGCCACCACTTCTCCTGTAAATAGGACATGTGTTCATACAAGCGCCACAACGAATACAGTGTAAAGAAGCTCTAAAGTCAGGTCTGCTTAATTGTTCAGAACGCCCATTATCAACAATAACAATGTGCATTTTTGTTCCCTTTTGAGGTTTTTTAAAGTGTGATGAATAGGTGGTAACTGGTTGCCCGGTTGCAGATCTTGCTAATAATCTTAAAAATACACCTAAATGTTCTTGTTTTGGAATGATTTTTTCAACTCCCATAGAAGCAATATGAACAGGTGCCAAATGTGCCCCCATATCTGCATTACCTTCATTAGTACAAACTACAAAACCACCAGTTTCTGCAACTGCAAAATTTACACCTGTAAGCGCTGCATCTGCAGCAATAAATTTTTCTCGAAGATGTTTTCTTGCTTCACTCGTTAAATATTGCGGATCTCCATCACAAGGTTTCGTTCCTAGATGTTCTTGAAATAATTCATCAACTTCATGTCTGTTTTTATGAATTGCCGGCAACACAATATGGCTTGGTCTTTCTTTGGCTAGCTGTACAATACGTTCACCTAAATCGGTGTCGATTACTTCGATATCATTTTCTTCCAAAAACGGATTTAGATGACATTCTTCTGTTAACATCGACTTACTTTTTACAATTTTCTTTGCTTTATGCTCATTAAGAATGTCAACAACTATTTTATTGTGTTCTTCGGCATTTGCAGCCCAATGAACTTCTACACCATTTTTTTTTGCATTTTCTTCAAACTGAATTAAATAGTTGTCTAAATTCGATAACATGTGAGCTTTAATTCCATGGCCAAGGTTTCTTAACTCTTCCCAACCTTTAACATTGTGAACAGATAGATCTCTTTTATGACGCACAAACCACAAAGCTTTATCATGCCAATCAACCCTTTTTTCATCTTTATTAAAAATACTTGCTAATTTTGAATGACTCATTTTCTAGTATTTTAAAGGTTACTGTTTAAAATTTCTGCGATATGCAAAACTTTTAAAGGTTGGTTGTTTCTATTAATTAATCCTTCTAAATGCATTAAGCAAGAAGTATCTGTAGCTGTAATAACTTCAACACCACTTTCTAAATGATCTTTAATTTTGTCTTTTCCCATTTTAACAGAAACAGCTTCTTCAGTCACTGCAAAAGTTCCTCCAAAACCACAACATTCATCAGTTCTACTAATAGGCATCAGTTCTGCACCTGTTACTTCTTGTAGTAATTCTTCTATATAAGAATAAGGTTTTCCAACAACCTCTGAGCAAGAACCAAGTCTAAGTCCTCTTAATCCGTGGCAGCTTTTATGAACACCTATTTTATAAGGAAATGAAGCTCCTACATCTTTTATTTTTAAAATATTTAGGATAAAATCGCACAATTCATAGACATTGTCACGCACTTTTGTTACTTCTGATGTTTGCGGAATAATATTATAATGTTTTTTTACATGATAGGCACAACTTCCAGAAGGCGTAACGATGTAATCGAAATCTTTAAAATTGTCTACAAAATTATGACAAGCACCATCAGATTCGTATTCATAACCCGAATTTGCCATTGGCTGTCCGCAACAAGTTTGTCCTGAAGGATAACCAACATCAATATTTAATTTTTCTAAAAGTTCTAAGGTAGCAATACCAACTTGTGGGTATAACTGATTGATGTAACAAGGTATAAAAAGACCTACTTTCATTATTTTAAGATTTATTTGCTGTTCTGTTGTGGATCTAATTGATATATTTTTTCCATTAAAATCCACTTTTCTCCTTTTTTAGCCATTGGGAGTTCTTGCTGATATTTCCACATTAAGGTTTCCCATTCTTGAACTTTTGCATTGTTTTTATCAATCTCATCTTTCTTCTCGAAAGAAAAGGAGTCATCAACCTCCATAATCATAAATAAACGATTCCTAATATTGTAAATCTCTAAGTTTAAAATACCAGAATCTAGAATGCTCTTCGTTATTTCTGGCCATATTTTTTGATGATATTTTTTATACTCTTCAATGAGTTTTATATCCTCTTTTAAATCTAAAGCAAAACAATATTTTGTCATTTTATTTATAGATTTTTAAAGTTCTATATCCGTAAATAGCAATAAAACAAAAGCAGATAAAAGGTAAAATAAACGAAAAATTTACTCCAGAAAAAGGACCAATTTTATCCATATCAATCATTAACCCTTGTAAAATTGGCATTAATGCGCCACCAACAATTGCCATCACCAAACCAGCAGCACCTAGAGCAGAATCTTCTTCACTTAATCCGTTTAATGCTATTCCGTAAATTGTTGGGAACATTAAAGACATAAATGCAGAAGTTGCTACTAATAAGTATAAACCAGTCATTCCTTCAATTAAAATTACTCCAGATGTGGTTGCCATTGCACCAAGTGCAAAAATCATCAGTAGTTTTTTAGCGTTGATGTATTTCATTAAAAAAGTACTAATAAATCTACTTCCTAAGAAAATAGACATGGCAACAATATTAAAGTTTTGTGCTGTTGATTTTGCAATACCTAAATTTCCTGCATATTGAATGATAAATGTCCAACACATAATTTGTGCAGCCACATAAAACATTTGTGCCAAAACACCTTCTTTGTATTTTCCGTTTGCAAACAAGCGTTTAAAAGAGTCGGCTGCACTAGAATAGGTTACAGAAGTATCTCTTTTAGGCATTTTAGTTACTGTAATTAAAACTAACATGGCAATTACAACAAAACCTAAAATTACATATGGATTTCTAATAATTGCTAAATCGTGTGTTCTAATAATTGCTTTTTGTGCTTCATCTAATGTGTTAAAAATAAGTTCACCAGCTTCATTTCTTTTATCAGAATCTAAGGCGACTAAAATAAATTTTGAAGCGACAAACATTCCAAATAAAGAACCTATAGGGTTAAACGCTTGTGCTAAATTTAAACGTTGAGTTGCTGTTCTTTGATCTCCCATAGAAAGGATGTAAGGATTTGCCGTGGTTTCTAAAAATGCCAACCCGAATGTTAAAATATACAGCGATCCTAAAAAGAAGCCAAAAACTTCAAATTTAGCAGCTGGAAAAAACAATAATGCACCAATAGCATATAAAGTTAGTCCTAAAAGAATTCCTTTTTTATAACTGTATTTTCTAACAAATAAAGCTGCTGGTATTGCCATTGTTGCATATCCGCCATAAAAAGCAAGTTGCACTAATGCAGCTTTTGCTGTTGATATTTCCATAACGGTACCAAATGCAGCAACCATTGGGTTTGTAATATCATTTGCAAAACCCCAAAGAGAAAATAGTGAGGTAATAATTATAAAAGGAATTAAAACTTCTTTGGAAACTACGGGGATTTTTTTTGACTCAGCCATAAATATTTATTTTAGTAAAAAAAACACTTTTAAAAGAAATTTAAGTTGGGGATTTAAAGTAGTAAAAGTGTTTTATATATATTTTAATAGTAATTTTATCTGTATTGAGCGTAAACTACTTTGGTTTGTAAATATTCTTCCATACCATGTTTACCATCGGCTCCACCAATACCAGATTTTTTCCAACCTGCGTGGAAACCTTGAATAGCTTCAAAATGCTCTCTATTGATGTAAGTTTCACCATACTGTAATTCTTCTGCAGCATGCATTACTTTGTTAAAGTCTTCTGAGAAGATAGAAGATGTTAATCCAAATTCGCAATCATTTGCTAGAGCAATAGCTTCATCCAAAGTACTAAATTTCATAACTGGTAAAACAGGGCCAAATACTTCTTCTTGTATAATTTGCATCTCTTGTTTTACATTTGTTATTAAGGTTGGTTGATAAAAATATCCTTTATCAAATCCAGGAGTTCTAGATCCACCAATTAATACTTCAGCACCTTCTTTTTTAGCATATTCTACCATTTCAGAAACTTTATCATATTGTGCTTTAGAAACCAAAGCACTCATATCTGGATTGTTGTCAGAAAAAGCATCTTCGACCTTTAGAGTTTTCATTTTTGCTGCAACCATATCCAAAAATTGATCATGAATAGATTCTTCTACATAAAGTCTTTCTGCACAGTTACATACTTGTCCGCTAAAAGTAATTCTAGAAGTAACAACAGCGTTCACGGCCAATTCTAAGTTAGCATCTGCACAAACAATTGCTGGTGCTTTACCACCTAATTCTAGAGATACTTTAGTAATATTTTCTGCTGCTGCTCGCATTACCATTTGGCCAGCACCAACACTACCTGTTAAGCTAATAATGCCAGTAATTGGACTTCTAGAAAGTGCATCGCCAACAATACTACCTTTACCACAAACATAGTTTAATACACCTGCGGGAAGTTTTATTGCTTCTATTAATTTAGCAAATGCCATAACTGTATTAGGAGCAATAGAACTTGGGTTTATAACACAGGTATTTCCTGTAATTAAAGAGCCAGCAACCTTTCTAGCCATTACAAAGAAAGGAAAATTCCAAGGTAAAATACCAACAGCAACACCAATTGGTGCTTTGTGTAAAAAGATATGTTCTTTGCTGCGATCACTTTGTATAATTTCTCCTTCAATTCTTCTTGCAAATCCTGCGTAATAGTCAAAATAATCTGCAGTAACATCAATTTCTACCTGTGCTAAGCCCATTACTTTAGCTTGTTCAGCGGCTAATGTTTTTGCTAAAGATATTCTGTTTTCACGAATAACATCGGCCATTTTATTTAAGTAATTGGCTCTTTGAATTGCTGGAAGAGATTTCCAAGCGTGTTGAGAAGCTTGAGCTGCTTCTAAGGCTAATTGAGCGTCTTTAACGCTTCCGATTGGCATTAAAGATAAAACCTCCTCTGTACAAGGATTTAAAATTTCAATTACATCTGTAGAAGTAGATTTTACAAATTTTCCATTTATAAATTGATTGAATTGTTGCATAAAATATTGTTTTTAGTTATTATTAGTCATTTAAGTAAAAGGTGTTAAAATTCAAGTTGAGTTTATAACATCTATTGTTATTTAGTTATTGGTTGTTAAAGCCAATACGCAAACATATACATAGAATTGTCTAAAATATTTATCCATATTGCACAATAATATGTATAATTTAAACATAAGGGTTGAAAATAAAGCAAAAAATATGTTTTAAAACCTTATAGAAAAGAAACAAAGAGCTATTTTTATTTAAAAAATATTTAGCTATTTATGTATATTTTCCAGATTTATAAACACCCGGTGTTAATCCCGTAACGAGTTTAAAAACTCTAGAAAAATGATATCGGTCTGAAAAACCTAAATAAAAAGCAACATCTTCTATGGTTTTATTGGTATGCTCAAATAATTCACAAGATCTTGCAATTTTTCTATTCTGAATAAAGTTGTGCAACGTAATATGCATTTCTTCCTTAAATAAGCGCGCAAAAGAATTAGGTGCCATATTTACAATAGCTGCAATTTCTGTATTGGTTAATTTCTTACTGATATTGGCTTCAATAAAACGAATTACTTTTAAAACGCGATCATCAATGTTAATTGCTTTCCAAAGTTCTGGACCAATATTAGTTAGTACTTCTTTAATAAATGCTTGTAGTTTTAAATTAAAAGTCAATTTAAAATCTTTGTTTTCAATCTTTAATCTTTCTGTTAAATATTCTAATCGATCTCTTAAATAATCGGTAACTTGTATTTCAATAATACCTGGATATACATTATCAAAAGGAACTCCTAAATTAAAGTGAATAAAAAAATGGATTAAAGAAGATTCTAAATAATCATTTTCATCATAATCGCTTGTTAAATGCCTACCTGAAACATGAATGCCATCATTGTAAATATGTTTTTTAGAAAAACGAGAAGAAAAAGAAGTAAAGGGTGGAATTATATATAAAGTATTTGGCGTCATTTTATATATATCCTCTAAATGAATTAATTCTCCGCCTTCGTTTCTATTCCAATAAATTCTCCAAAACGGAAAAATCATATCATGACAATCCCACAAATTTAACAACCAATACCTACAACATAACAATTTTAATTTTAAATCTATAAAATTTTGATAATTGGAAGAAGGGTCTCCTAATGCTATGTTTTTTGAAAACGTCAATTATTGAATTGTTTAAATTAGATACAAAAATACAGATTTTGAATATTTAATTTCATTTCATTAGTAAATATCTTTGTTACATCAAATTTACTAAATATTATGAAAACATTAAGCCTTCCATCAGAAGTAGAGATAGAATTAAAAAAAGTATCAACCGTTGCCGGATATTTATGGCAACGTGAATGGGCAGAAAGAAATGCAGGAAACATATCAATGAATTTAACTTCATTCTTTACAAAAGAAGAAGTACAAGGCATTGGTACAGAAGTCCCTTTCGATTTCCCTAAAGAATCAGCTGGTTTTGTACTTTATATAACTGGTACAGGTTGTTATTTAAGAGATTTAGTAGACATGCTAGAAGAGGTGTCTTGTATTCTTTACATTAACGAAACAGCAACAGCTTATTCTATTATTTGGGGTGGAAAAAGACCTAATTTTGGACCAACTTGTGAGTTAATTTCTCATGCTAGTATCCATTTATTCAATTCTATTCATCACCCAGAAAACTTAGCAGTAGTGCATACGCACCCTCTAGAGCTAATTTGTATGAGTCATCATGAATTATTTGATGATGAAGAAGAATTAAACAGACAAATTTGGATGATGTGCCCAGAGGTAAAAGTATTTGTACCTAAAGGAATTCACTGTACTCCTTATGCACTTTCTAGTACTGCAGCTTTGGCAGAAGTAACTATGGAAGCTTTTAAAACAAGAAATGTTTCTCTTTGGGAAAAACACGGAGCAACAGCTACAGCACCAGATGTAATGAAAGCTTGGGACTTTTTAGATGTAGCTAACAAAGGAGCCAAATTATTAATGATGTGTTGGGCAGCAGGTTTTAAACCAGCAGGTTTATCTAACGAGCAATTAACAGAATTAGAACAATTTACATAGGACTTAAAAAACTGATATATAATGAGTAGTAGACTTATTGGTAGATTACCAAAAATAGGAATTCGCCCTGTTATAGACGGACGTGAATTAGGAGTAAGAGAATCTTTAGAGGTTCAAACGATGGATATGGCGAAAGCCGCAGCAAAATTAATTGAAGAAACATTACGTTTCCCTAGTGGAGAAAAAGTAGAATGTGTTATTGCAGATACTACTATTGGAGGTGTTGCAGATGCTGCTGCTTGTGCAGATAAATTTAAAAGAGAAGGTGTAGAAGTTTCTTTAACAGTAACGCCATGTTGGTGTTATGGTACAGAAGTAATGGATACAGACCCATTATTGCCTAAAGCAGTTTGGGGATTTAACGGAACAGAAAGACCAGGAGCGGTGTATTTAGCTGCTGCCTTAGCAGGATATTCTCAAAAAGGATTACCAGCATTTGGTATCTATGGTAAAGAAGTTCAGGATGGTGGAGATCAAACCATTCCTCAAGATGTTTCAGAAAAAATTATTCGTTTTGCAAAAGGCGCTTTAGCCGTTGCGCAAATGAAAGGAAAATCCTACTTATCTATAGGATATAGTTCTATGGGTATTGCTGGTTCTATGGTGGATGTAAATTTCTTACAAGACTATTTAGGCGTAAGAGCAGAATTTGTAGAATCTGTAGAGTTGTTAAGACGTATGGATGAAGGGATTTACGATAAAGAAGAATATGCAAAAGCATTAGCTTGGACAAAAGAAAACTGTAAAGAAGGAGAAGATAGAAACAATCCTGAAGCACAAAAAACGCGTGTACAAAAAGATGCTGAGTGGGAAAAAGTTGTGAAAATGACTTTAATCTGTAAAGATTTAATGAATGGAAATCCTAAATTGAAAGAAATGGGATTTGGTGAAGAATCTAAAGGAAGAAATGCCATTATGGGTGGTTTCCAAGGACAACGTCAGTGGACAGATTACCAACCAAATGCAGATTTTACAGAGTCTATTTTAAACTCTTCTTTCGACTGGAACGGAATTCGTCAAGCATATACATTTGCAACAGAAAACGATTGTTTAAATGCAATTTCTATGTTATTTGGTCATTTATTGACTAATAAAGCACAGTTATTCTCTGATGTAAGAACATATTGGAGTCCAGAATCTGTAGAAAGAGTTACTGGTAAAAAATTAACAGGATTGGCAGAAAACGGAATTATTCACTTAATTAATTCTGGTTCTACAACTTTAGATGCAACAGCACAACAACAAGATGCTGATGGAAATGCAACAATGAAAGCATTCTGGGATATTACTAAAGACGATGTTCAAAGATGTTTAGACAATACAAAATGGCCACCAGCTACTGTAGAATACTTTAGAGGAGGAGGATTCTCTTCTAATTTCTTAACGAAAGCAGAAATGCCACTAACAATGTGTAGACTTAACTTAATTAAAGGAATTGGACCTGTTTTACAAATTGTAGAAGGTTGGAGTGTTGAGTTACCAGAAGATGTACACACCATTTTAAACGAAAGAACAGATCCAACATGGCCAACAACTTGGTTTGTACCAAGAACCACAGGTACAGGTTTCTTTAAAGATGTGTATACAGTAATGGCTAAATGGGGTGCAAATCACGGAGCAATTTCTCACGGACATATTGGAGCAGATTTAATCTCATTAGCTGCTATGTTACGTATACCAGTAAATATGCACAATGTTTCTGAAGATGATGTTTTCCGTCCAAGTGCATGGTCTGCTTTTGGTGAAAACCTAGAAGGAGCAGATTATAGAGCATGTGATAATTATGGTCCGTTATACGGATTTAAAGAATAATAAATACTTTTTTAATTAGAATTGGTTCTCTTTATTATTAGATTTATTAGCAGAGCACCAATACTTTTTTAATACTGATAAAGTTTCTCCTTTTAACGATCTGCTAATCGTTAAAAGGAAACTCTATCCTTTTTTAAGCTTCAATAAAATGAAAAACGTAATCGCAGTTATAGATATTGGAAAAACGAATAAAAAAATATTTTTGTTTGATGAAAATTTTGACGTTTGTTTTCAGAACGCTACTAAATTCAAAGAAATATTAGATGACGATGGTTTTCCTTGTGATGACCTAGAATCTATAAAGAATTGGATTTTAGAACAAATAAAACAAGTACAAAATAATTCTGATTTTCTTTTAAAAGCGATTAATTTTTCTACTCACGGAGCCTCTCTTGTTTATTTAGACAAACAAGGAAACAGAATTGCTCCTTTATACAATTATTTAAAACCTTTAGACATTAAAAATTATACAGATTTTTATCAATCTAATGGTGGTGTAGAAGAGTTTTCTAGAATAACAGCTTCACCTGCTTACGGTATGTTAAACACCGGTTTACAAATGCAATGGATGCAAAAAGACAAACCAGAAGTATGGAAAAATGTAGCATCTATTTTACACTATCCTCAGTACTTAAGCTATTTATTTACAAAAAAAATTACAGCAGATTTTACGTCTGTTGGCGCACATACAGCTACTTGGAATTTTGATAAAATGGAATATCATCCTTGGTTAAAGGCTGCAAATATTACCTTACCCGGACCAGTAAACGGAGAAAAAGCAATTAGTACAGAAATTAACGGACAGCAAGTAGCTGTTGGTTCTGGCTTGCACGACAGTTCTTCTTCTATAATTCCTATTTTAGAAAAAGAAAAAGGCAATGATTTTGTATTGCTTTCTACAGGAACTTGGATTATTGCTATGAATCCTTTTAGTAGTGAAACCTTAACACAACATCAATTAACCAATAATTGTTTGTGTTTTATGACTCCTAAAAAACAACAAGTAAAATCTTCTATGCAGTTTTTAGGACGTATACATGAAGTGTATTTAAAGCCGTTAAGTGAACATTTTAATGTTGATATTAACAAGCATTTACATCTTGGCTTAAACGAGAAATTATGTAAGGGTTTAATAGCAGAAAATGCACAGATTTTTTTAGCTGATGGTATTGATACTAATTTTGAAGCGAATGAAAATCTATTTAAGTATTTTGGTTCTTATGAAACTGCTTATTATCAATTAATATTTGAAATTTCTAAAAAAGTAATTGCCGGTATCAATTTAATAACCGACAAAGATAAATCAATAAAAAATATCCATATTTCTGGTGGATTTAATAAAAATGAAATCTTTATTAAATATTTAACACTGTTAAAAAAAGGCATCGTTGTTAAAATATCAGAATGTAAAAACGAAAGCGCTTTAGGAGCAGCGTTAATGATGAAAAATTATTTGTAGATTTTTGTTCTTATATTCTCTTTTTCTAAAAAGTGAGTTATAATTATTGGTTTGATATTAATAATACTATGAAATAAAAAAACCTCAACTTTTAAAAGTTGAGGTTTTCTTTTGGTACTCAAGGTGGGAATCGAACCCACACTCCCGAAAGAACTGGATTTTGAATCCAGCGCGTCTACCAATTCCGCCACTTGAGCTAGTATTAATTAAGATTGCAAATGTATAAAATTATTTTATTTTAAAGTCTATAAATATATTTCAAAGTCAATAAATAAATTCTACTTTTGTAGGTAAACAACAACATAATAAAAAAAAACAACTAAATGCCTACAAATCAGTTAGCCCCAAAACTTTTTGCCTGCAGGCAAAGCACAGTTTTGGCAGAGAATATTGCAAAAGAATACAATACTACCTTAGGTAAAGTAGATACAACTTACTTTAGTGATGGAGAATTTCAGCCAGCTTTCGAAGAATCTGTAAGAGGAAGAAGAGTTTTTATTATCGGTTCTACATTTCCAAATGCAGATAATTTAATGGAAATGTTATTAATGTTAGATGCAGCAAAAAGAGCATCAGCAAGACATATTACTGCAGTTATGCCTTATTTTGGTTGGGCAAGACAAGACAGAAAAGACAAGCCAAGAGTTGCTATTGGTGCTAAATTAGTTGCAAACTTATTACAATCGGCAGGCGCAACAAGAATTATGACGATGGATTTACATGCTGATCAAATTCAGGGTTTCTTTGAAAAACCTGTAGATCATTTATATGCTTCCACTATATTTTTACCTTATATAGAGAGTTTAAATTTAGAAAATTTAACAATTGCTTCTCCAGATATGGGTGGTTCTAAAAGAGCTTATGCATATTCTAAGCACCTATTATCTGATGTTGTAATTTGTTATAAACAAAGAATAAAAGCCAATGTAATAGGTCATATGGAGTTGATTGGAGATGTACAAGGAAAAAATGTAATCTTGGTTGATGATATGATAGATACTGGAGGTACTTTAGCACATGCGGCTAATTTAATGATGGAAAGAGGAGCTTTAAGTGTACGTGCAATTTGTACACATCCTATTCTTTCTGGAGGAGCTTATGAAAAAATTCAAAATTCAGGATTAACAGAATTAATAGTTTCTGATAGTATTCCATTAAAAAAGGAGACATCAAAAATAAAAGTAGTATCTTGCGCCCCATTATTTGCAGATGTAATGCACAAAGTGCAAGACAATACTTCAATTAGTGGACAATTTTTAATGTAAAATAAACAATAAAACAAAGTAATGAAATCAATTTCGATTAAAGGATCAAAAAGAGAAAGCGTAGGTAAAGTAGCAACTAAAGCCTTACGTAATGCTGGTATGGTTCCTTGCGTTATATACGGAGGAAAAACACCAATACATTTTTCAGCAGAAGAAAAAGCGTTTAAAAACTTGGTTTACACTCCAAATGTATATACAGCAAGTATAGACGTTGATGGCCAAAAAATAGCTGCAATTTTACAAGATATTCAGTTTCATCCAGTAACAGATAAAATCTTGCATGTAGATTTTTATCAATTATTTGATGATAAAGAGATTACAATGAGTATTCCAGTACAATTAGAAGGTACTTCTCCTGGAGTTTTAAATGGAGGGTCTTTACGTTTTACAAACCGTAAATTAAGAGTAAAAGCATTACCTGCTAATTTGCCTGATTTTGTAGTAGCAAATATTTCTAAATTAAAAATTGGAAATAAATTATTTGTTACGTCATTATTTAATGATGATTATACTTTTATGCATCCAGATAATACTGTTGTAGTGCAAGTGAGAACTTCTCGTAATGCAACTGTAGGAGCTGATGAAGATGAACAAGAGGAAGCTGCTGAGGCGACTGCAGAATAAATTTGCACTTATAAAACTGTTAAAAGCGTTACATCTGTAACGCTTTTTTTTTTTGATTTTTATTTAATAATATTTATACTTTTGAAATCTAAAAAAGTGTTTAAAAAAATAATGCAGGTGTTGTTTAATTGTTTTTTAAACCATCAATAAAAAAGATAAGTTTTTTTATGGACTTGATGCTATCTTGTTTCTTATGTGGTTCTGAAATTAAAAGCTTTTCTATCTAAATTTATGAGGGAAGAGTAATTGTATTTTTGTTCTTTAAGTGATTTATTTATAATGTTATAAGTGCTGAGGTTTTGGGATTTGACTTGTTAAATCAATCTATTTTAAAGCATAAAAAAAAGCCTTAACAAATTAATGTTAAGACTTATTTTGCTCCCCCTCTTGGGCTCGAACCAAGGACCCTCTGATTAACAGTCAGATGCTCTAACCAACTGAGCTAAGGAGGAGTTTGCTTCACTAGATTGTGATTAGCGAGTGCAAATATAAGTCTTTTTTGAATATGCGCAAATATTTTTTATTTTTTTTTCAAAAAATTTTAAATAGTTATAATTTAATTTTAACAAGCCCCTTATTGCTAAAAATTGTACTTTTGTATAAATAATAAGCTTATATAAAAAGCACAAAATATTATATGGACAAATTCTCGTTCTTAAACGCAGCACATACAGGCTTTATAGCCGATTTATACGATCAGTATTTAATAAATCCAGATTCGGTTGAACCAAGTTGGAGGAGTTTTTTTCAAGGTTATGATTTAGCCAATGAAAATTATTTTTTAAAAGACGAAAACGATTCCGTAGAAATACCTTTAGAGGTTCGTAAAGAATTTTTAGTAGTAGATCTAATTAACGGATATAGAACTCGTGGACATCTTTTTACTAAAACAAACCCAGTAAGAGACAGAAGAAAATATCATCCAACATTAGATATAGAAAATTTTGGATTATCTAACGAAGATTTAAATAAAGAATTTTCTGCTGGAGAATTATTAGGTTTAGGTAAAACAACTCTTTCTAAAATCATAGAGAATCTAAAACGTATTTATTGCGACTCTATTGGTGTTGAGTATATGTACATGCGTAATCCAGAAAAATTAAAGTGGTGGCATGAAAGATTCAATAAAAATGATAATCACCCTAATTATTCTAATGAAGCTAAAAAGTATATCTTAGGTAAATTAAATCAAGCTGTTACTTTTGAAAGTTTTTTACAAACAAAATATGTGGGTCAAAAACGTTTTTCTTTAGAAGGAGGAGAAACTTTAATTCCAGGTATGAGTGTTATCTTAAGAGACGCTGCAGAAATATACGGAGTTAAAGAATGTGTTATTGGAATGGCACATAGAGGTCGTTTAAACACTTTAGTTAATATCTTTAAAAAACCAGTTAGAGATTTATTTAGCGAGTTTGAAGGTAAAGATTTCGAAGATGAAGATATTGATGGTGATGTAAAATACCATTTAGGTTTAACGTTAAGTAAAACTTATAGAGACGGAAATGAAATTAAGATGAACTTAGTTCCTAACCCATCTCACTTAGAAACTGTAGCTGCGGTTGCAGAAGGTATTACAAGAGCAAAAATTGATAGAAAATATAATGGTGATGAAAGTAAAATATTGCCAATTATAATCCATGGTGATGCTGCAATAGCAGGACAAGGTATTGCTTATGAGGTAACTCAAATGGCAAAATTAAATGGTTATAAAACAGGAGGAACAATTCATATTGTTGTTAATAATCAAATTGGTTTTACAACCAATTATTTAGACGCACGTTCTAGTACGTATTGTACAGATGTTGCAAAAGTAACATTATCTCCAGTATTACATGTTAATGCAGATGATACTGAAGCTGTTTGTCATGCAATGGAAATGGCGTTAGAATTTAGAATGAAGTTTAAGCAAGATATTTTTATCGATTTATTAGGTTACCGTAAATACGGACATAATGAAGGAGATGAACCTCGTTTTACACAACCAACATTATACAAAGCAATTTCTAAACATAAAAATCCAAAAGATATTTATGCTGCACAATTACTTGCAGAAGGATCTATAGATAATTCTTATTTAAATGAAATTACTACTGAGTTTAAACAAATGCTTGAAAGAGAATTTGATGAAGCTAAAAAAGTAGAAAAATCTATTGTTAGAGAGTTTATGCAATCTACTTGGGAAGGTTTTGAGCGTGAAGACTTAGAAGCAATGTTACTTACGGATGATACTAAGTATGATGAAACAAAATTAAAAGAAATTGCAAAAGTAGTTTCTACTGTACCAGAAGGAGCAAAGTTTGTTAGAAAAGCAGAACGTATTTTAGCTGGAAGAGCAAAAATGGCTTTTGAATCAAATACCTTAGATTGGGGGATGGCAGAAACACTTGCCTATGGAAGCTTAATGGAAGAAGGTTATAATGTAAGAATTTCTGGACAAGATGTAGAAAGAGGAACTTTCTCTCACAGACACGCTATTTTGCGTGACGAAGTTACAGAAGAACGTATAAACTTACTAAACACAAATCCAAATAATAAAGGGGAAATGACGATTTACAACTCGTTATTATCTGAATATGGTGTGTTAGGTTTTGATTATGGTTACGCCATGGCAAATCCAAATACCTTAACTATTTGGGAAGCTCAATTTGGAGATTTCTCTAATGGTGCACAAATTATGTTTGACCAATATATTTCTGCAGCAGAAGATAAATGGAAATTACAAAACGGAATTGTTGTCTTGTTACCTCACGGATATGAAGGGCAAGGTTCTGAGCATTCATCTGCAAGAATAGAACGTTATTTACAATTATGTGCTATAGATAATATGACGGTGGCAAACTGTACAACACCATCAAACTTCTATCATTTATTACGTAGACATATGAAACGTAATTATAGAAAACCTTTAATTGTATTTACTCCTAAGAGTTTATTACGTCATCCAAAAGCAATAAATACTGTTCAAGAATTAGCAACCGGAGAATTCCAAGAAGTAATAGATGATACATTAAACCCAAAGAATGTTACTAAATTAGTTTTCTGTATGGGTAAATTCTATTATGATTTATTAGAAGAAAGAGAGCTTTTAGAAAGAGAAGATATAGCTTTGGTTAGAATTGAACAATTATTTCCTCTGCATTTAGAAAAAATTCAGAAAGTAATAGACAGATATCCTAACGTAAAAGAATATATATGGGCGCAAGAAGAACCTAGAAATATGGGAGCTTGGAGTTATATGTTAGAACGTTTTGAACTTGTAAAATTAAGTGTTCGTTCTCGTAAATATTATGCAGTTCCGGCAGCAGGTTCTAGTACACGATTTAAAAAACGTCATAGAGCTGTTATTGATAGTGTTTTTAGTAATGAGTAAGTTGCGTTAAGGATTGAAACGGCATCCTTTTTATTTTTTGACTGATAAGAAAAAAAATAAAAAGATATAGTGGAAAGCCTGTTAAAACGCCCAAATAATAAAATAGAATTTCAGATTAAAAAAAATAAAGAACTAATGATTTTAGAAATGAAAGTTCCTTCTCCAGGGGAATCAATTACAGAAGTAGAAATTGCAACTTGGTTAGTTGAGGATGGAGATTATGTTGAAAAAGATCAACCAATTGCAGAGGTAGATTCTGACAAAGCAACCTTAGAATTACCTGCAGAAGAAAGTGGAATTATCACTTTAAAAGCAGAAGAAGGTGATGCTGTTGCTGTTGGTGCTGTTGTTTGTTTAATAGACACAAGTGCAGAAAAGCCAGAGGGTGATGCGCCTGCTAAAACAGAAGCACCAAAAGAAGAAAAGAAAGTTGAAGTAAAAGAAGCGCCAAAAGCAGCAACGTATGCAACAGGAACAGCTTCTCCTGCTGCTAAAAAAGTTTTAGCAGAAAAAGGAATTACAGCTTCAGCTATAAAAGGAACAGGAAAAGATGGAAGAATTACCAAAGATGATGCTGTAAAAGCAGTGCCTTCTATGGGTACGCAACCGGCTTATGGTTCTAGAGGAACAGAGCGTAAGAAAATGTCTATGTTGCGTAGAAAAGTTGCAGAACGTTTGGTAGCTGTTAAAAGTGAAACGGCTATGTTAACTACTTTTAACGAAGTAAACATGCAACCAATTTTTGATTTACGTACAGAATATAAAGAAGCTTTTAAAGCAAGACATGGTGTTGGTTTAGGTTTTATGTCTTTCTTTACTTTAGCGGTAGTAAGAGCTTTAAAAATGTATCCAGATGTAAACTCTATGATTGATGGAGATTACCAAATTAAGAACGATTTTCAAGATATTTCTATTGCAGTTTCTGGACCAAAAGGATTAATGGTTCCAGTAATTAGAAATGCAGAAAACTTATCTTTTAGAGGGGTAGAATCAGAAGTAAAACGTTTGGCAATTAGAGCTAGAGATGGTCAAATTACTATTGATGAAATGACTGGTGGAACGTTTACAATCACCAATGGTGGTGTATTTGGTTCTATGTTATCAACACCAATTTTAAATCCTCCTCAAAGTGGAATTTTAGGAATGCATAATATTGTAAACAGACCAATGGCAGTAAATGGGGGAATTGTAATTCAGCCAATTATGTATGTTGCACTTTCTTACGATCATAGAATTGTAGATGGTAGAGAATCTGTAGGTTTCTTAGTGGCTGTTAAAGAAGCTTTAGAAAACCCAGTAGAATTATTGATGGATGGTAATCCAGCAAAAGCATTAGAAATGTAGTCAAACATTTTGACTTATAAATACTTAAAAAACCTTTTTGAGAAATCAGAAAGGTTTTTTTATTAGAAGCTATTTCCAGCTTTCAGCACTCGCTTTTTTTGCCAGAAAAAGCCAAAAAAGAGCTCAAACAAATGCTTCAATCTGGGCTAAGCTTGTTTGTTAGCTTATTGTTTCATAGAATTTTGTAAATTGCTTTATTAACACATAGATATAATGAAAGTTACTGCTAAAAAAAATGAACAAGTTGCTAATATGATATTCGGAACTATTTATCCACTTTATTTAAATAGATTGATAAAAAATGGTAGAACCAAAGAAGAACTAAATAAAGTTATAGAATGGTTAACGGGTTATAACGAAGATAAATTACAAGCTCTTATCGATGAAAAAGTAACTTATAGAACTTTTTTTGAAAAAGCAACATTACATAAAAATATAAATTTAATTAAAGGCGTTGTTTGTGGTTACCGTATTGAAGAAATAGAAGATGAGTTTAAATTGTATAAACAATGTAGACAAATGGAAAAGTTGATTGATGAATTGGCAAAAGGTAGAAAAATGGATAAGATTTTACGTTCTTAATAATATGTTATTCTAAGTAAAATTTAAAAACTTAAATTGTTTTTTTTGAATAAAAAGTTATTGTAAAAAACTACTTTTACATAGACAAAAAAAGAGTAAAAAGTAAGATGCCAAAAAATCCTGAATTAGAACTTGCCCTACAATTTATAAATAAAACAGATAGAAATATCTTTGTTACAGGAAAAGCAGGTACAGGGAAAACCACTTTTTTACATCAAATTAAAAAAGAATCTTTAAAAAGAATGGTTATTGTAGCGCCAACTGGTGTCGCTGCAATTAATGCAAAAGGTGTTACAATTCATTCATTTTTTCAAATGCCTTTTGGTCCTATTTTACCAGATCAAATTGCAAATACAAATCAGCAACGTAAGTTTTCTAAAACTAAAATAGATATTATAAAATCGTTAGATTTAATAATTATTGATGAAATTTCTATGGTTCGTGCAGATTTATTAGACGGAATAGATCAAGTGATGCGTCGTTATAAAAACAGAAACAAAGTTTTTGGCGGCGCTCAAGTTTTAATGATTGGAGATTTACAACAATTAGCGCCAGTTGTTAGACCAAACGAATGGAGTTTATTACAACAACATTACAAAACCGTTTACTTTTTTAGCTCTAAAGCCTACCAAGAAGCCAATGTGGTTTCTATAGAATTAAAACATATTTATCGTCAAAAAAACGAAGATTTTATTAAAATTTTAAATGAAATTAGAACAGATACTTTATCAGATGAGTCATCAAAAATTTTAAATGACCAATACAACCCTACTTTTTCACCAACAAAAGATGATGGTTATATTACGCTTACAACGCATAATAAAAGAGCAAACTTAATTAACGATTCTGAGTTGAATAAGCTTAAAACTAAAAGCTATTTTTTTGATGCTGAAATTTCAGGGAAATTTAATGAAAATTCATATCCAAATGACGAAAAGTTAGAATTAAAAATTGGTGCACAAGTACTATTTATCAAGAATGATTCTTCTTCAGAAAAAAGATATTTCAACGGAAAAATAGGAATTGTTACAGATATTTCTAAGGAAAATGTAACTGTACAATGTGCAAACGAAATTGATGAAATAGTTACAGAGAGAGAAATTTGGGATAATGTAAATTACTCTATAAACGAAGCTACCAAAGAGATTAAAGAAGATGTTATTGGCTCATTTAAGCAAATTCCTTTAAGATTAGCTTGGGCAATTACCATTCATAAAAGTCAAGGTTTAACTTTTGATAAAGCCATAATTGATGCAGAAGCTTCTTTTGCACATGGGCAAACGTATGTGGCGTTAAGTAGATGTACTTCTTTAGAAGGTTTAGTTTTAAAAACGCCAATTACAAGCAATGCAATAATTAATGATAGAACAGTAAGTATTTTTAATGAAGGTGTTGAAGAAAATCATCCTGATGAAATAATTTTAAACGAATCTGAAATACAATTTCAATTAAATTTAATTTCAGAATTGTTTGATTATAAGAGTTTTTTGTATCCAATAACAAGATTGATAGATATTTTTTATAAAAATAAATCAAGTATAAAAGGTGATGTTATAGATCATTTGCAAACCATAAAAGATGATGGTGTTGTTGCATTAATGAAGGTTTCTAACGGATTTAAAAATCAGTTAAAAGATTTATCAAAAGACATGGTTTTACCAGAAAATAGTTCGCAAGTTCAAGAACGATTTACTAAAGCTGTCGATTATTTTTTAAATCAGACAAAAAACAACATTTTAAAACCTTTAAATGCAATTGAGTTTTCTTCGGATAATAAAGCTGTAAAGAAAGATTTTACTACTCAGTTTGATTCTTTACAAGAAAAATTATTAGAAAAATTATTTGCTTTAAATAAAATGAATAACGGTTTTAAGGTTAAAGAATATTTAAAAGTTAGAGCAAATGCTGTTTTACAAAAATCTGCACCAAAAACAAAAAAGAAAACACTTTCTATTCGAAAAGATCCTTTGTTGGCTTTAAAATTAAGAGCGTTAAGAGATGAAATTAGGGTAAATGAAAATGTACCTGCTTTTCAAATATTTACGCAAGAAACTCTATACGCAATATGTGATGCATTGCCAAGATCAGAAAAAGAATTGTTAAAAATTTCTGGAATGGGTAAAATTCGTGTTTCTAAATACGGAGAAGAAATATTAGAAGTTATAGAACAATATTGTAAAGAAAACGGAATTAATCAACAAAACGAGCAAAAAAAGGAAGATAAAAAATCTACAAAACAAATTTCTTTCGAGTTATTTAAATCGGGTTTGTCTATTAAAGAAATTGCTAAAGAACGTAGCTTAACAAAAGGAACTATAGAAAGTCATTTAGCAAGTTTTATTCCTTCTGGCGAAGTTGATATTCTAGAATTAGTAGAACTTAAAAAGTATAAGGAAATTATAAAAGCTATAGAAGAAACCGAGTTTAAAAATCTTACAGAACTCAAAGAAAAAGTAGATAAATCATTTACTTTTATGGAATTAAGAATGGTTTTACTTTCAATGGAAAATTAGAGTTTTATGTTTTTTTTTTGAGAAGTTTGTTTTTTAATAATGATGTATTTTTTTAGTAAATTATTTCAAATCTTTCAACAACAATTGTATTGATTTATAGCCATTCCATTCATTTTCATCTAAAGCATACACAATATCAAAATCATTTTGTACAAAAGCCATTTTATCACCCAAATTAAAACCAATAGCGTTATATGTTTTTTGATTATCACCTTGAAAAACATTTAATTTTAAATGTGTTTTATCGACGCCAACTTGTTTTCCATAACCATTATCTCTAACACAAGTAGATTTAAAAGTCGGTTTCATATTCATTGGTCCAAAAGGTGCCATTTGCTGAATTATTCTAAAAAACTTAGGTGTAATTTCTGATAAATGGAGTTCTGCATCCACAGAAATTTCTGGAGTTAATAATTCTTTATCAATGGTTTTAGAAACAACTTCTTCAAACTTATTTTTAAAATTTTCGTAATTTTCTGGCAGTAAAGTCAAACCAGCAGCATATTTATGTCCGCCAAATTGTTCTATAAATTCAGTACAAGCTTCTAATGCATTGTACACATCAAAACCTTTTACAGAACGGGCAGAAGCAGCTAATTTATCGCCACTTTTAGTGAAAACCAACGTTGGTCTGTAATATTTTTCTATCAATCTTGATGCAACAATACCAATAACACCTTTATGCCAATCCTCTTGAAAAACTACGGTAGAAAACCTGTTTTCTTCTTCATTATCAATAATTTGAATAATAGCTTCTGAAGTAATTTTTTTGTCCAAATCTTTTCTATCAGCATTAAAAATTTCTATCGCGGCAGCAAATTCTATTGCAGCAACTAAATCCATTTCTGTTAACAATTCAACGGCATAATTACCATGTTTCATTCTGCCAGCAGCATTTATTCTTGGCGCAATTATAAAAACAACATCGGTAATGGTGAGTTCTGTTTTTTTAATCTGATGAATAATTGCTTTAATTCCGTTTCTTGGATTATTATTGATAACGTTCAATCCGTGAAAAGCTAAAATTCTATTTTCGCCATTCATTGGTACAATATCTGCGGCAATTGCAGTTGCAACCAAATCTAAATAAGGCACAAAATCTTCAATAGTTTGATTTCGAGAAACCCCTAAAGCCTGAATCAATTTAAAACCAACTCCACAACCACAAAGTTCATCAAAAGGATACTTACAATCTTCTCTTTTTGCATTTAAAACAGCAACAGCTTTCGGAATTTCTGGTCCAGGTTTATGATGATCGCAAATAATAAAATCGATGTTTTTTTCTGATGCGTATGCTACTTTTTCGATTGCTTTTATTCCACAGTCTAACGCAATAATTAAAGAGAAATCATTGTCATGCGCAAAATCAATTCCCATATAAGAAACGCCATAACCTTCAGCATATCTATCAGGAATGTAAGTCGCAATATTTGGATAAATTGTTTTTAAGTAAGATGAAACTAAAGAAACAGCAGTTGTTCCATCCACATCATAATCGCCAAAAACTAAAATATTTTCGTTGTTAGCAATTGCAGTTTCAATTCTAGCAACTGCCAAATCCATATCTTTCATCAAAAAAGGATCATGAATATCGTCTAAACTTGGGCGAAAATATTTTTTAGCTTCCTCAAATGTTTCTATATTTCTTTGACAAAGAATACTTGCAATTGTTGAATTTACTTGTAATTCTTTGGCTAATTTATCAATTTTTTCTTTTTCTGGTTTTGACTTTAACGTCCATCTCATAGCAATTTGTTTATGCTGAATTTATTTCAACATCTGTTTAATTAGTTTCTAAATTATGCAAGTGAATTTCTATTTTTACATCAGCAAATTGTCTAAACATTTCCATCACTCCACAATATTTTGTTACAGATAAATTTACCGCTTTCTGAATTTTTTCTGGCTGTAAATCACTATCCGTAAAATGATAATCAACTTTTACTTTGTTGTAAAATTTTGGATGTTCATCTGTTAATTCTGCAGTAACTTCAATCTTAAAATCGGCAACTTCTGCACGCATTTTTGTTAATAAAGAAACGACATCTAAACCAGAACAACCCGCCAAAGAAGATAACATTAAAGCTTTAGGAGCAAAACCAACAGTGTCTCCATTGTCTTGTGATTTATCAAACATTGTAAATTTATGTCCACTAGGATTATCTGTTTCAAATTGAGATTTCTGTGTCCAAACTGTTGTAACTAAATTTTTTACCATTATGTATATTATTTAAAAATTGAAGTATTAAATTGTGCATTCTTACAAAAATAAGAAAACACGTATAAGTTAATGATTAAAATGACTAAAACTGTTCAATTTGTAAATAAAATAATAGTTTTTCTATTATTAATGTTGTCTACGTTTTTGTATTCTCAAACCGATAATGCACCATCAATAACTGCAGACGGAAGGCAAGTTTTTTGTACTGGAAACGCTATATATATTGTTACAGATTTTTCTATTACAGATATTGATGATACAACAATAGAAACCTTTTTTATTCAGATTTCTACAGGTTATCAAGTTGGTTTTGATAAATTAGAAGTATCAGGAATTCATCCAAGTATTAGATCTACTTGGAGTTCATCCGAAGGAAAATTAACCTTAACATCTTCTGTTGTTGGACTAGAAATGTTACTAACAGATTTAGAAAGCGCTGTAAAGGATGTTGTTTTTACAAGTTCTACAACAAATGTGGTTGCAGAAAAATTCTTTTCTTTAAGTATTGGTGATGCAAATTATTTACCTTCTACAGATCATTTTTATGAATTTGTAGACAACCAAAGTATTACATGGTCTGATGCAAAAATAGCTGCAGAAAATAGAACTTATTTTGGCAGACAAGGTTATTTAGCAACGTTAACAAGTAAAGAAGAAGCCGATTTTGCAGGAAAACAAGCTTCAGGTGCTGGTTGGATTGGTGGTTCTGATGCAGGTTCTCCCGATGTTTGGAAATGGGTTACTGGACCAGAAGCAGGAACAATTTTTTGGAATGGTGGCGTAAATGGGAGTTCTCCAAATTTTGCATTTTGGAATACAGGAGAACCTAATAATTTTGATAATAGAGGAGAAGATTATGTACATATTACAGCTCCAGGTATTGGTGTTTCAGGTGCTTGGAACGATTTAACGAACATTGGTGATGACACTGGAGATTATGAACCTAAAGGCTATATTGTAGAATATGGAATTCCTACAGATTCACCAATAAATATAGTAGCGACAACAAGTATTTATATTCCTCAAATACTTTCTACAACAACTGCAACTATTTGCGAATCTGGTTCTACAATAATTACAGCAACGCCAAGTGAAGGTGAAATTTTATGGTTTGATGCTTCTTCAGGAGGAACACAATTGGCAAAAGGAACTTCGTATACAACAGCTAATTTAACAACAAGTACAACATTTTATGCAACAATTTCTGTTGACGGATGTACAACTTTGCAAAGAACGCCAATAACTGTAACCGTAAATCAAATACCAGTTATAATTGCTACAGATAACGATTTAATCTGTTCTGGAACAGCAAATTTAAAAGCTACTGCTTCTGCTGGTCAAGTAAATTGGTATGAATCTTTAACAAGTACAATTCCACTTTTTACAGGAACTAATTATACAACACCAGATCTGAATGTCACAACAACTTATTATGTAGCAGCAATTAATGCTGATTGTAATTCAGTATCAAGAACACCAGTTACAGCAGTTGTGGATGCTACAATACCTGAGTTTGATGTAATGCAAAACACCTATGTTTTATGTAACGATGTAGGTTCTGTAACTTTAGAAACTACAAATCAACAAGGGAATTATACTTATGTTTGGAAAAAAGATGGCGTAATTATTTCTGGAAATACAACTTCAAATACTGTTTCTACGATTGGAGATTACACTGTAAGTGCAATTTCTGATGCAGGTTGTACATCCGAAGAAAAGGCGATTTCTGTTATAAATTCTGAAATTGCAAGCATCACAAAAAACGATTTTATTATTGTTGAAAATTCAAACAATAATACAATTTATGTAAACAATCCTAATTTAGGAATTGGAAATTATGAATTTGCATTGGATGATGAGTTTGGAATTTATAGAAACGTAGGTTTTTTCGAATATATTTCTACAGGAATTCACACTTTATATATTAAGGATACTTTAGAATGTGGAACTCAAGAATATCAGTTTGCTATTTTAGGTTATCCAAGGTTTTTTACACCAAATGAAGATGGTGACAATGATATTTGGAAAATAGAAGGTTACAACAAAGATTTCTACACAGTTTCTGAAGTGTATATTTATGACAGATTTGGAAAATTAATTTATACGATTGATAAAAATTCTGATGGTTGGAATGGAGATTCTAACAACGGAAAAGCACCATCAAACGATTATTGGTTTAAAACGATTTTAACTGATATAAATGGATATTCTGTTGAAAAAACAGGAAATTTTAGCTTAATAAGAAAGTAAGCTTTCAATTAAAATATCTAATTGTTCTTTTGTGTGATTGGCGTTTAAAACAATTCTGTTAATTTTTTTTGATGAAGTTGGATAATAAAAACTGGTAATTACTATTTTTTTAGTCAATAAATAATCAGCGATGTTTTCATCATTTATAAAAAAAACAGGATAATTTTTAGAGATATTTATTTTGTCTAAATGTTTCAAGTTTTCATACACATACGTACAATTTTCTTGCAATTTTTTTTGCTGATTTTTGTACAAATCTTGTCCGTCTAAAAAGCTTTCTAAAAAAGCTGGATTCATACCAGAACTTCCCACAAAAAGCGGATTTTCTCTAATTAATTTGATAAAATTCTTTGTGCCAGAAATAACGCCACCGTTAATTCCGAATGCTTTTGTAAGCGAAGAAACTGTTACAATTTCTATGTTTTTTTGAATGTTAATTGTTGATGAAATTCCGTTTCCATTTTCACCTAAAATACCAAAACTGTGAGATTCATCCACCAAAAGAAATACTTTTTTTAGGGATGATATTTCAAGTAAAAAATCAAAATTAAAAGGTTTGGTTTCTAGAGCAGCAATTGCATCAACAACAATACAAATGGTTTCTTCTTTTTGATTTATCAGTAAAGAATTTAAACCATTTTCTTCAAAAACAGGCAATGCATTTTTAGGTAAAATTGCAGGATGTGTTTTTGGCATAAAATAGAAAGTATCAACAATTTTCTCTAAAGTAGCAATTGCAAATTGCCCAGCAATAGTTCCAGAAGAAACAGTTGTACAATCTTCATGATTTATAAAAGTGGATAAAAAATCTTCACCTCTTTTGTAAACATTTAATTTAAGATTTGCATTTCTAGAACTCCCATAAGAAGTTCCCAAATTCTTCATGTTTTTAAAAACAATTTCTTGAAATTCGGGCAAAGCAGCAACTCCTAAATAAGAAGTTCCGCTAAAATAAAGATGCTCAACGTCATTAAAAAACGCAGTGGTATTTGGTAGTTTATCTAGTTGCATACATTAAAGTAAGGAAGCTCCAATTCCGTTTTTATCAGCATAAGAAATTATACCATTATGTATCGTAATTCCTGTTGCAATATCATTTTTTAATAACAGACTTCCATCCATATCAACATAATCTAACAAAGGCAATAAATGCGCAATTGCAGAAATACCAATTGTAGATTCTGTCATGCAACCAACCATTGTTTTTAAACCTAATTCTCTAGCTTTTTCTAACATTCTTTTACCAGGAGTTAAACCACCGCATTTTGTGAGTTTTACATTTACACCATGAAATAAGCCAACACATTTTTCTACATCACTTTCTACAATGCAGCTTTCATCAGCAATAATTGGCAAAGCAGATTCTTTATATAATTTTTTTGCGCCTTCAATATCATCAGCTTTTAAAGGTTGTTCTAAAAACTCAACGCCTAATTCTTTTAGTTTAAACGAATTTTCTATTGCTTGATTTACTGTCCAACCACAATTTGCATCAATTCTAAAAATAGCATCAGAATGTTTTCTTAACTCGGTTACAATTTTTATATCGTCTTTTGTACCTAACTTTACTTTATAAATTGGCCAAGGAAGTTCTTTCATTTTGGCAACCATTTTCTCAACAGAATCAATACCAATTGTATAGTTTGTCATCGGATTTTTATCAATTTTTAAATCCCAAACTTCATATAATTTTTTGTTTTGTTTACGTGCATATAAATCATTAAAAGCCATGTCTAAAGCACATAAAGCAAACATATCATCCTTAAAAAAAGGTTGTAATTTTCGCCAAAATTCGGCAGGTTTTTCTGCGGATAATGATGCTATAAAAGCTTTGTTATTTGAAATAACAGCAATCATTTTATCAATAGTGCTATTGTAATAAGGATTTGAAGTTGCTTCACCAAAACCAGAAAAACCATCAGAATCTAACGCTATAATTAATGTTTTTTGAAAATCATGAGACTCTCTAGAGATTGTAAACGTGTGTTTTAACTCAAGATTAAAAGAATGTAGTTTAATTTTCATTTTTTAAGGTTATATTTAGGGTAAAGTTAAATAAATAATCGACAAAAATAACATTATGCCATTAGTAAGTCCGTTAAATGCAGAACACGATTTAGAAACAAAAAAGCTTGCAGAATTCTTTAATGAAACGTTGGGTTTTTGCCCAAATTCGGTTTTAACAATGCAACGCAGACCCGCAATTTCTAAAGCATTTATCAACCTAAATAAAGCTGTTATGGCAAATGAAGGGCGAGTTACATCTGCTTTAAAAAGAATGATTGCTTGGGTTTCTAGTAATGCAACAGGTTGCAGATATTGCCAAGCGCACGCAATTAGAGCTGCAGAACGTTATGGAGCAGAGCAAGAACAATTAGATAATATTTGGGAATATAAAACTCATAAAGCATTTTCTGACGCAGAAAGAGCGGCTTTAGATTTTTCTTTAGCAGCTTCTATGGTGCCAAATGCTGTTGATGCAACTATTAAAAAAGAATTATATAAATATTGGAACGAAGGCGAAATTGTAGAAATGTTGGGCGTAATTTCTCTCTTTGGATATTTAAATCGTTGGAATGATTCTATGGGAACAACCTTAGAAGAAGATGCTATTGAAAGTGGAAATCAGTTTTTAGGAAAACATGGTTTTGAAGTAGGGAAACATAATGGCTCTAAATATTAAAATTAGCGCTAAAAAAACCTTCTCTTTTTATAGAGAAGGTTGTTAATAATCTATTAGGTCCCCCAACCTTAGTAGTTTTATAATACAAACATAATAAAAATGTGTAATTTAGCCGTTGTGAAATTTACAAAGGCACATATTTAATTTTTGTGATTTTTAAGTAAAATAGGGAAAAAGATGAATGAAGTAGAAGATAAATTATTTAATTATTTAAAGGTTAAGATACCAAAAAACCTTTCATTTACAGATGAAATTGCAGACATTTTAGACATTAGTTACGATGCTGCTTATAGAAGAATTAAAGGTAAAACCGCGTTAACTTTAAAAGAAGGTTTACTACTTTCTAATCATTTTAAATTTAATTTAAATGACCTTTTTATTGATAAAGAGGTTGATAATGATAGGGTTCTTGTAGAAAAAACGCATCCAATTTTATCTAATAATGCGTTAGAAGTATTTTTTGAGAAAGCTACAGTTGAAGCAAAAAATGTTATAAGTTCTAAAAATGGACAAATAATTAATTGTGCTAAAGATTTTCCTTTTTATCATTCGGATAGGGGAGCATTAAAGAATTTTAGACTTTACGTTTTTATAAACACATTAAGTAAAGATCCAGAAGAAAAGAAGGTTCCTTTTTCTAAATTTAATCCATCAGAAACCATTTTAGAAAACTATAATGCTTTTTTAAATCAATATAAAAAAGTTGCATTAATAGAAGTTTGGAATGATTCTACTATTGACAATATTTTAAACCAAATTCAATATTTTTTTGAAATTGGTCTTACTACAAAAAAGGAAACTATCTTAATTGCTGATGGTTTAAAAGAATCATTAAAATCTTTACAAGCGCAAGCAAAAAATAAAAAGAGAAACCAAGGCAGTAATAGTTTTACTTTATACCACAACAACGTAATTTCTCTTTTAAATACAATTTTAATGAAATCGGATGTTGAGTCAACCGTTTTTGTGCCTTACACCAATTTAACGTATTTTAAAGTTATAGATAAAAATACAACGAATCAAATAGAAGCTTATTTAAATGGGCAATTAGACTTCTCTAATAATCTTTCTGGCACTGTTTCTATGGAACGGAGAAGGTTTTTTAATGCAATGAATCAAAAGATTGATAATAGAATATTAAAGATTTTCCTTTAATATTTTCTCAATTTCTGTGGCAACAGAATCAATTAATTTTTTAGATTTTTCTATTTCTTTGCTGATGATTTTCTTATCAGAAACCAAGTCTTTAGTTGTTGTAAAAGATTTTTGATACCAATCTTTCCAAGCAGAAATAATTTCTATTTGTGTTGCAAAAGATTCACCTTTATTTAGTGCAATTTTACTTTGTTTTAACTCTTCATTTAAACGATTTATTGCTGCTTTTTCTAAATCTGATAAAATAGATTTCGCAGTATTTTCATCAGCATTTAACAACGTGTAAGCTGCAATTAAAGCAGTTGTTCCTACATTTTTTAAAGTGGTTTTAGATACTTTATCAATTCGGTCATTATCTGTATGATAAAACTGATCTGTAAAATGCCAGAACAAAACACTTGGTATATTTTCACGTAAAAAAGGCACGTGATCACTTCCTCCTTCAAACGGATTTGTGCTGACAATCCAATTTGCTCTTTTTCCTTGTGATTTAAATTTATCAATTAAAAAATCGTTTAAATAATGAGGTTTCATTTGTTCTAAACTCATTTTAGAACCTCCCCATTCTGTATGTTTGTCATTTCCGCGCGTCCAAATAGCACTCGGATCTGGCATTTTTTCAATCAAGAAAGTTCCGCCAGTTTTCTCGGTATTTTCGCCAACCATGTCTAAAGAAATTCCCCATTTAATTTCTTTTGCTCTTATAGAATCTTCTTGCACGTATCGTCTTGTAGACACAATTTCATCACCCCATAAAAAAGTTAAAGTTCTTTTTGGTTGATATTCTTTTTGTTTGATAAATTTTGCAGTTAAAGTTGCCATTTCAAGCGCAACTCCAACTCCAGTTGCATTATCATTTGCACCAGGTTCTTGAACATGTGCGCTAAAAACTAAACGTTCTTTTGGATGTTGATTCCCTTTAATATCTGCAACAATTGTTAATTCTTCCGAAGGATAAATATTAGTTTCTACTTTAACATTTAAAGTTGTTTCTCCTTTTTCTAAAGCTTTTTTTAATCTTTCTTTTGCTTGATAAGAAAGTGCAATTGCCCAAGGTTTATCTACAGAATCTAAAGGAATTGAGCGAAACTGAATAGAAGTTGTATTTTTTTCTGGTTGTAAATAATCAGGATTATTGTAAGTCATAATTCCTGCTGCTTTTCCATCAATAATGGCAGTTTTGTAAACTTGATATGGACTTGCTTCTGCAAAAACAATTTTCCCTTTAACATCCATTGTAGAAAGTTTTTTTATGTGATCAATAAAAACAACTTCTGCAATAATTCCTTCTTTTGGCGTGCTGTAAGAATTTAAAGCAATCATGTTTCTGTTTGTGCTATGTTGCAATAAAGGTTCGTTTTCTCCTTCAATTTTTACAACTGCATTTACAGATTCCCAAGTTGGTTTTTTAAGTGCTCGTTTTTCTATTCTGTAGGTTAAAATATCATTTTCAGTAGCATTTTCTTCTAAAATAAAACCTGCTTTTTCTAGTTCGTCAGCAATTTTATAAATGCTTTTATTAAAGCCAGTATTGCCAACAACTCGCCAATATTTTTCTACAAAAGAAGTAGTTTCAAAAGCTAAATCTCCAGTAAATTCTTGGTTGATTATATCCGTATAATTTAAAGATGATAATACTAAAGGTTTCTCATCTTTACAATTAATGAAAAAGACTGAAATAAATAAAAAAGGAATAAATTTTTTGAACATAACTCTATTTTAGAAGTCCTAAAAATAGTTATTTTAATTGAGAATTTTAGCAACTCTATTTTGTAATTCCGGAATTACATTTTTCTCAAACCAAGGATTTTTAGTCAGCCAAAAACGATTTCTAGGCGAAGGATGAGGTAATACAAAATACTTGGGTAAATATGCTGGATAATTATCCACAGTTTCTGTGAGCGTTTTTTTTGCTTTGTCTTTTAAGTAATACTTTTGAGCATACATACCAATTAAAATAATCATTTTAAGATTTGGCATTAACTCAAATATTTGCTGATGCCATTTAGGAGCGCATTCTTTTCTTGGCGGTTTATCTCCAGTTTTACCTTTTCCTGGATAACAAAATCCCATTGGTATTATTGCAAAATTTTCTGGATTGTAAAAATCTTCATCAGAAACATTTAGCCATTTTCTTAATTGCTTTCCACTTGCATCATCCCAAGGAATTCCAGATTTATGAACTTTAATTCCTGGAGCTTGACCAATAATTGCAATTTTAGAATTTTTATGAGCTGTAACAACAGGATTTGCGCCCAAATCTAAATAAGATTCGCAAATTTTACATTGTTTTATTTCTGATAAAAGATTTTGCAATTATTTGGTTTTTAAATAATTAATTTTTTAAAGATAAAGGAGCGCCATCAATAGACAACCCTTCGAAACCAGTTTTCATAAAATTTCTAATATTTTGATGAGAAGTACCTTTGTCGTCATTTAATACAGTTCTAAAGTGTTCTGCAAAACAAAGTAATGTTTCTGCTTTTGTTAATTTCTGCTGAATAGCAAATGCAAATATTTTACAAGAACCAGAATTCTCACCAGCTTTATTTTTTAAGTTTCCATTAGTAAAAGCTGTGGGTGTAAAGTTATAATTGTCATCAATTACCTGCAGGGTTTCTGCGAATGTTATTGCTGCTGGAGTTGTTTTTAGTTTTTCTTTAAATTGCTGTATGTTCATAATAGTTTTATGTTCTAAATTTTTCTCTGTTTTTGATGCTAAAGTTTTAAAAGGAAATTCATTTACTAATTGATGTAAAAAAGGAACATCATAATCTTTCATAAAAATTAAGTATAAAATCTGTCCGTTTGTATCTAATGTTGATATGTTTCCCGGAATACCAGAAACGCTTTTTCCTGTAAAAAATTTATAAAAGGCTAAGCCTAAAAGATAGGTTCCGTTTGATGATGGATGAATATCATCATGAAATAATTCTATGTCTGGTCTGTATTTTATTGAACTTGCAAAAAGTGGCCCGCCAGGAATGTAATTTGTGTTGGTTTGTTCACAAAGTTTTTTGTGCATTTTCTCAATTTCTGGTAACATTAAAGGATTTGATTTATACGCCCAAGTCATTATAAAAATGGGTTCAGCACCTTTAGATCTTACTAAATCAGCAAATTTTTTACTGTATTCTAAAAATTTATCTGGCGAATAAATTGAGCTTAAACTATGATTGTTAAAAACCACATAATCCCATTTTTCTAACTCAATCATGATACGAGTTTGAGTTCCTCTTTCGCTTTTCCAATGATTTTCTAAACTAGAACCACTAACAGTAGAATGTTTTGTATCTATATTAACACCTTGAGACTTTGCCATTGCAGAAACCACTTGTGGTAAATTATTATAATAGGTAAAACTATTACCAACAAATAACACCTTAATATTTTTTTCTTGAGCCGTTAAAGAACTACTTAAAAACAAGGTTAATAAGAAATAAGATGTAAATATTATTGATTTAAAATGCATGTGTAAGTGATTTTATTATTTTTTCTAAGAAAGTACAATATTAATAATTTTATTTTTTGGGGTTTGTTAATATTGATTGTTTATATATTTTCTTTGGATTTCATTTTGGTTTTAGTCGTTGTAATATGCTTTAAATTAATTTTTTTTAAAAAAAATAAAAAAATGACTACAATTAATTAATAAATGTAAAGTTTTATTTACATTTGTATAAAAATAATAGCATTATGAAAATTAAGATGTTACCAAATTGGTGTAAAAAAGTAGGGATAGTTGTGTTTTTAATAGGAAGTATTGTCTCTGGGTATAAAGGTTTTATGCATGGACTTACAGCAGAGTGTAATCCAGATTCTACAAAATTTGATTTTTTTGAAAATTTATATAATAATCCGGTTTTGCATTTTTTTGAGGTTTTAGCAGTTATTGGAATGATGTTGTATATGTTTTCTAAAGAAAAAGTAGAAGATGATTATATAAACATATTACGGTTAGAATCTTATCAATTCACTATATTAATTGGTTTAGGGTTAACTGTTGTTATTTATATGATATGGGGAAATGTAAGTTTGAAGTTAGATTATATAATTAATTTATTTATGATCTTTTATTTAATCATTTTTGCCATCAAAAAACGTATCTACTAAATGAAAAACTTAATAAAAGTAGAGCGTGCAAGACATAATTTAACACAAGGAGATTTAGCTACAAAAGTTGGAGTTTCTAGACAAACAATTTATGCAATTGAAAATAACAAATTTAATCCGTCTGTAACGTTGGCTATTAAAATGGCGCGTTTTTTTAATGTTACTGTAGAGTATTTATTTGATATTGAAGAAGAAGATTAATTATAAAAGTTAATTTTTACGATTAACAACAAAGTTAATAACAACACCTTTGGGTGACTTATTTTAATAACATGATAAAAGTATTATTACTATTTTTTATTTGGTTTTTTCAAATAATCGGTTCTATTTTATAAAGAAGTTCAAAATATTTTATTTTGAAGATTTACCTTCAACAATCACAACAATTTCTCCTTTTGGCGGTTTTGCGGTGTAATGCGCTAAAACTTCTGTGGCAGTTCCTCTAATGGTTTCTTCAAACATTTTTGTTAATTCACGAGAAACGGAAACTTGTCTTTCAGCACCAAAATATTCTACAAAATGCCCAAGAGTTTTTACTAATTTATGTGGAGATTCATAAAAAATCATGGTTCTTTTTTCTTCGGATAACAATAAAAATCGAGTTTGTCTTCCTTTTTTAACCGGTAAAAAACCTTCAAAAACAAACTTATCATTTGGCAATCCAGAATTTACCAAAGCAGGTACAAAAGCAGTTGCGCCAGGTAAACAATCCACCTCAATATTATTTTCTACACACGCTCTCGTTAATAAAAAACCAGGATCTGAAATTGCAGGCGTTCCGGCATCAGAAATTAATGCACACGATTCTCCGTTTTGTATTCTTTGAACAATTCCTTTTACAGATTTATGTTCATTATGCATGTGATGACTGTGCATTTGTGTAGAAATCTCAAAATGTTTTAAGAGTTTTCCGCTTGTGCGCGTGTCTTCTGCTAAAATAAAATCGACCTCTTTTAGAATTCTAATGGCTCTAAAAGTCATGTCTTCTAAATTACCAATTGGTGTAGGAACTAAATATAATCTGCTCATTAATAAGAATTACTATTGTAAACACAAACTTACAAAAGAATTGTGTAAAACTCTTTTGTAAGTTTGGTAAATGAAATAAGAAGCGATTATTGGATAATAATTTTTTTAACGCTGCTGTTTCTTGTACTTGTTACTCTTAAAAAACAAATACCTTTTGCCATTTTAGAAACATTTATAGTATTGTTTCCAATAGTTAATTTTCCGCTTTTTAGAGTTTTTCCATTAATGTCTGTTAAAACAAAATTTAATTTTTCTGTTGTAGATAATTTGATGTTATTAATTATTGGGTTAGATAGTATTTTAAGCCCATTAATTTTATGATTTTCTACAGACAGAGCATTACAAGCCGTTTCATCTGCTACAAAATGAGAAGCAGCATCTTTATTTTTCCAATTTTTATAACTCCAATCTGTATCATCAACATAAATACAAGTAAGATCTGGGTTGCTTTTTGCATTAAATGTGCCGTCAGAAATATTTGTATTGTTTCCATTTCTCATGTCTAAAGAAGATAATAGGTTGTTGAAACAAATAAATCTTGTGATTGCTGGGTTGTTAGAAATATCTATGGATGTTATTAAGTTTCCACTACAAAAAATGTGAAATAAATCTGGATTGTTAGAGGTATTTAAACTTGATAATTTATTATTACTAACACTTAAAACGGTTAATTTGGTATTGTTATTAATTTCTAATTCTGATAAATTATTACCACCTACAAGTAAATTTAATAGCTCACTATTTCCTGCAATATCTATATTTGAAATTTGATTATTTTCAATGCTAAGAAAATTTAAATACTGTGCATAATATAAGTAATCTAAAGAAGTAAGGTTATTATCTCCACAAAACAACTGTGTTAAATTAACATTACCATTAATATCTAAAGAAGTAAGTTGATTATGATCACATCGTAAAACCTCTAAATTTTCATTAAAAATAGTTGATAGGTTTGTTAAAAGATTATAGGAACAATCTAAATAAGTAAGTGCATCAAAATCTTCTAAACCAGTTAAATCTGCAATATTTTTATTGATGATTTCTAAATCAGTAACCGTATTTATATTATTTGTTGATACATAATCATCTAAAGAACCAGTATCAAACCCTAAATCTATCAATGTTTGTTCAAAATTATCATCAGGTACATAGGTTTGATAATAATGACAATTATCTCCAAAAGTTTCTGTTCCGTTTATGGCTGTCCAGTTTGTGTTACTCCAAGAAGGATCATCAACTTGAATACAGTTTAAGAAAGAATTATTAAAAGCGCTAAATCTATAAAAATTGATGTTATTACCATTTTTTACATTTAAAGTTCTAAGTTGATTATCTTCACAAACAAGATCTTCTAATACTGGGTTTTGAGAAACATCTAGATTTTTTAATTTATTATTTCTAATAAACAATCTTTCTAAATTTGGGTTGTTGGTTGTTACCAATTCTGAAATTTGAGTATAAATAAAATCTAAACTAAATAATTGTGTATTATTAGAGATATCTATACTAGAAATTGTACTTGCTGTATTCATTTCTCCACCAAACGAAAGGAATTTTAAAGCAATATTATTTGTAACATCTAATTCTGATAACGCATTTTCTTTAACGTACAATTCTTCTAAAATAGTGTTTTTAGATACGTCTAAACTCGTTATTTGGTTTTGCCAACATTCTAAATGTTTTAAAGAAGTATTTGTAGTTACATCTAAACTTGTTAGTTGATTTTGTACTGCTGTAAGTTTTTCTAAAGCAATATTTTTAGATACATCAATAGTTGAAACTTGATTAAAAGAAAAGTTTAAATATTTTAAAGAAGTATTTTGAGTTACATTTAAACTTGTTAATGAATTATTGTTACAAGAAAGCGTTACAAGAGATTTAAAATCTTCAATTCCTGTTAAATCAGAAATATTTTTATTTGATACATCTAAATCAGTAATTACTCTTATGTTATCTGTAAGTACATAATCATCTAAAACATTATCATACCCACCGTCTATTAAAGCTTGTTCAAAGTTGTTGTTTGGAACATATGTTGTAACTGTAATACTAGCGTCACAACCTGCTTGGTCTATAACAAAATGAGCAGTTGCATCTACTTTTTTCCAATTTGTTGTGCTAAAAGTAGCATCATCAACAAAAATACAGGTTAAATTTGGGTTGTTTGTAGCGTCAAAACTATAATCATAACCAGTGTTATAGTCGTAACTGCTGCTTATTTGGTCGTTTTCTCCATTTCTAAAATCTAAGAATTCTAGATTATTATTACTTACATTTAATCTACTTAGTTCTGTTGTACTACTTAAATCTAGTGAAGTAATATTGTTGTTATTACATTGTAAATTTGCAATTCCTGAAGGTACAATTAACGCAGTTAATAAGTTATAACTACAATCTACTACTCTTGCTTCAGCATTTAATATTAAACTTGTTAATTGATTGTTATTACAGCCAAATTCTAAAATATGATTATTACTAAGATCAATAGTTGTAAGTTGATTATTTTCACAACCAAATGTTTCTAACTCTAAAAAATCTTCAATTCCTGTTAAATCTGATATGTTTTTATCAGAAACATCTAAGAAGGTTATTGAATTAATATTATTTGTAAGAACATAATTATCTAAAACATCATCTAAACCTTCATCAATTAAAGCTTGTTCAAAATTATCATCTGGCACGTATGTATGAGTTGATAATAAATTACAAGTTGCTTCTGAATCTACAAAGTTTGTAGTAGAATCAACATTGTTTTTCCAATTTGCGTTAGCATAAGAAACATTATCAACAAAAACACAAGTTAATAAAGGGTTGTTAACTCCGTAAAATCCGTATATTTCTGTATAATCTGCACCATTTCTTAGATCAATACTTGTAAGAAAAGGATTGTCGCTAAATTCTAACCCTTGTACATTTGTATTTGAAAAATCTAAAGTTGTAAATTTATTATTGACTAAGTAAAGAAAATTGATATAATTAACATTGTTAAAATTTATACTTGTAATTTTATTATCTGCACAACTAAACTCTAATATTTCTACTAAAGTATTAGGTAGATTAATTGTTGTTAAGTTATTTCTTTCAACAATAAGGTTTGCTAAAGATGTTACAGGAGGTAGTGTAAGCGTTGTTAGATTATTATCTGAGCAAGATAAATCTGTAAGAGAAGTAAAATCTTCAATACCTGTTAAGTCAGAAATATTTAGCTCATTTACACTCAAATATGTTACAGCACTAATATTTGCAGTAGTAACTAAATGATCGCCATCAATTCCATTTCCCATACTATTGGCATCTCCAACAGATATTTGAGATAAGTTAATTTTACTGTGAGTTTCTAAATAGTGTTCAAAATTAGCATCAGGGATACTTGTTGTTTGTGCTTTTACGATTAAGCCAAAAAATATTGCTAGTAGTAAAAATAGTTTTGTTTTCATAATGTGTTTGTTTAAAATCATCACCGAAAAACTAGGGGAATTCATTCGAAAATGATAAATTAATAAATTCCTGTACTAAAATTAATGTTACTTACTACATTCTTACATTCTGTATTTAATATAAAAGTTGAGAGAATGCTATGTTTTAAGTGAATACATCAATTTTTGTAACCAATAATTTAATACAGGAATTTAAAGTAGGTTTAATTTAAAATACTTAAAATTTAACTTCTTTGACTAATCGCAAGCTGTGGTTAAAGCCTCCTTAAGTTCTGCAATTAATTCGTTATAACTTTCTGTTTCTGAATCTGAAAAACATTCTTTTCCATTTTCAATTGTAGTGATCATACTTTGAATTTCTGTTTTTAATGCCGCACAATTTGCATCTGAAGGATTTTCATATTGGGCCATTATTGCTTTACTATAATCTTGAAGTCCTTCTTCAATGTTTTCAATATAATTTTTACAAAAATCACTGTTTGGGCTGTCGTCGCTAGAACAAGAAACATTAAATAGTAAAAATGCTAGCAACAATACGAGTACTTTTTTTAAATTTTTCATATTAATTTAGTTTTGAATTATACTACAAAGTTATGAGTAGAATAAACAAAAAAGACCATAAGGAAAGGTGATTTCTATCACCCAAAAGGGTGATTTAAAATAAAAAAAAGGAATAATTTATGCTGATATTTTTTGAACTGCTTGTACCCTGTTTTTTACATCAAGTTTTGTGTAGATATGAGAAATATGGGTTTTAATTGTATTGTTAGAAACAAACATTTTTTCAGCAATTTGGGCATTGCTAAGTCCGTTAGAAATATGTTTTAGAACTTCTATTTCTCTTTTAGATAATTGAAATTCCTTTAACTCTTTTTTAGAAAAAGAAGGATTTTGTTGATGACTCGTTTTTAATTTTTTAATCTGAAGCAAATAGTTTTTAATTTCTGTATTTTTTTGATCTAATTCTAGTATTTTATTTCTTCTAAGCAAAAATAAAATGAGAACACTAGTAACACCAATAACAACACTTGTAATAAAAAGCCAAAAATTAGAACTTGCTTCTTGTTCACTTTTATTTTTTGCTTTTGCTAAAGATTGAATTTTAGTGTCTTTTTTAGACGATTCATAACTAATTTCTGTACTAATAAAACTCTTTAAAGAAGCTTCATTTATAATACTATCTCTAAATACAAGAACTTGTTTTTGAGCATTTAGTGCTTTCTCAAATTGATTGGTTTTAGAATAATAGTCCGTTAAAGTTTTAAAACCTAATAAAATATTCTCTTTAGAATTAATTTGTTTTGCTTTTTTTAGACCAATATCAATGTTTCTTTTTGCTTCCTTAAATTGATGTAAATACAGCTCATTTATTCCGATATTCAAATAACTTTTACTTAGATAACGCGTATTCTCAAACTTTTCTAATTGCGGAATTGATTTAAAATAGAACTCGTTCGATTTTTTATAATCTCCTTTTTTTTGATATAATTTTCCAAGCAAAGTATATTTAATAGCAACACCTTCTTTTCTTGGATTTTTGATGGCAATTTCTAATGCTTTATCAATGTAAAAATAAGCAGAATCATAGACTTGTTTCTCAGTAAAAACTTCACCTAAATTGGCGTAACCATACTCTTGCCCTTTAATATTATTCATTTCTTTCTCAAGCAAGATTGCTTTTCTTAAATAATAAAGTGCTTTATCATATTGTTCAGAATCAATAAAAACATTTCCAATTCCGTGTAAGGCAATAGATTGACTGCGTTTGTTTTTTATTTTTTCTGATAAGTTTAACGCTTCAAAATAATGATTAAAAGCTTCTTTTTCAAGATTTACTTTTCTATAAGTAACGCCAAGATTATTTAAGCATTTTACAATTAATAAAGTATCTGTAGTTTGTTTTAAGTAAGATAATGCTCTTTTATGATTGGTTATAGAATTGCTGTAATCTTGCTCGTACCGGGCATTAATTCCCTTTCTATCATAACAAATACCAATTCCTTTAATGTAAAAAATGCGTTGAGAAATAGCTAAAGCATCCTCTAAAATACGTTTATTAATTTTTTTCTGCTTTATAGATAATTTATATAAAGCAATTAAAGTATCTACTTTTTTTGTAGAATTAGGTGTGTTTTTTAGTACTTGAAAAGCACTATCTACTGCATTTGATTTATTTTGAGAAAATAAAGGAAAAGATAAAATTAAAACGCACCAAAAAAGGAAGAAATACCTCATATTAAATTGTTCCTAATCAAAGATAAAGCTAAATCGTTAATTTTTTTAATTTCTGAGGTCTTATTTAATTAAAAAACCATTAAGAATTGTACGGATTTTGCGTTACCGATTGTAGCAATTGTTTGAGCTCTTTTTTGTTTAAAAAAAGCGAGTGCGAAAAGCGGGGCATTTCTCTTTAGAAATGAACGCCCAAAAAGTTATTATTAAAACGAAATTGTTTAATTTTGCGCTTCATTAAAAGAAAAGAAATGTATAGAAGTCATTCTTGTGGCGAGTTAAGAGCATCGCATATAAATACAGAAGTAACCTTAGCGGGTTGGGTACAAAAAAGCCGTGATAAAGGTTTTATGGTTTGGGTAGATTTACGTGATAGATACGGAATTACGCAACTTATTTTTGATGAAGAGCGCACGCCAAAAGAAATGATGGAAAAAGCAAAATCATTAGGAAGAGAATTTGTAATTCAGGTTACAGGAACGGTAATTGAGCGCGAATCTAAAAATGATAAAATGGCAACTGGAGCCGTGGAAGTGTTGGTTTCTAAATTAGAAATTTTAAATGCATCTGTTACGCCGCCTTTTACAATTGAAGATAAAACGGATGGAGGAGAAGACATCCGAATGAAATATAGATACTTAGATATTAGAAGAAATCCTGTAAAAAACAGTTTGATTTTTCGTCATAAAGTAGCTATGGAAGTTCGTAAATACTTGTCTGATCAAGAATTTATAGAAGTTGAAACGCCTTATTTAATAAAATCTACACCAGAAGGCGCAAGAGATTTTGTGGTTCCTAGTAGAATGAACGAAGGTCAGTTTTATGCGTTGCCACAATCTCCACAAACTTTCAAACAATTGTTGATGGTTGGTGGAATGGATAAATATTTTCAGATTGTAAAATGTTTTAGAGACGAAGATTTACGTGCAGACAGACAACCAGAATTTACACAAATAGACTGTGAAATGGCGTTTGTTGAGCAAGAAGATATTTTAAATGTTTTTGAAGGATTAACACGTCACTTATTAAAAGAAGTTAATAATGTTGAGGTAGAGAAATTCCCTAGAATGTTATATGATGATGCAATGCGTTTGTACGGAAATGACAAACCAGATATCCGTTTTGGAATGGAGTTTGGCGAGTTAAACGCAGTTACACAACATAAAGATTTTGGTGTTTTTAATAGCGCAGAATTGGTTGTTGGTATCGCAGTTCCTGGAGGAAATTCGTATACAAGAAAAGAAATAGACAATATTATTAAGTGGGTAAAACGTCCGCAAGTTGGTGCTTTAGGAATGATTTATGCTCGTGTAAACGAAGATGGATCTTTTAAATCTTCTGTTGATAAATTTTACGATCAAGAAGATTTGGCAAAATGGGCAGAAATTACGGGCGCAAAACCTGGTGATTTAGTGTGTGTTTTATCCGGAGAAAAAAATAAAGTAAGAGCACAATTATCTGCTTTAAGAATGGAATTGGCAACACGTTTAGGATTAAGAGATCCAAAAGTATTTGCGCCACTTTGGGTAATTGATTTTCCTTTATTAGAATTGGATGAAGAAACTGGGCATTATCATGCAATGCATCACCCATTTACGTCTCCAAAACCTGGTCAAATGGAATTGTTAGATACAGATCCTGGAGCAGTAAAAGCAAATGCGTACGATTTGGTTTTAAACGGAAATGAAATTGGTGGAGGTTCTATAAGAATTCACGATAAAAAAATGCAAGCTACCATGTTACGTCATTTAGGTTTTTCTAATGAAGATGCCAGAGCACAATTTGGTTTCTTAATGGATGCTTTTGAATATGGTGCGCCACCTCATGGAGGTTTGGCTTTTGGATTGGATAGATTGGTCGCAATTCTTGGCGGACAAGAAACAATTAGAGATTTTATTGCGTTTCCTAAAAATAATTCAGGAAGAGATGTAATGATTGATGCGCCAGCATTTATTGATGATGATCAATTAAAAGAATTGAGTTTAAAACTTGATATTCAATCATAAAATTTTAAATCCCGCTAAATGCGGGATTTTTTATTATATTTAAAAATAAAAAAACTAACTTAACTTCTACATTTTAATAATTACAACTTATTAAAAGATTTAAAGCATCAAGAAAAATAATAATATTATAAATATAATTTCTTACAATTACAACAAGTGCCAACAACAAAAGATATTTACAGAAAAATTTTAAAGTGGAAATATAGACATATTTCTAACAAACAATTTACCAATATAGCAAGTGCCATTATTGGGTTATTAGCAGGCTTGGGAGCTGTTACTTTAAAAAATGCAACCCACCTTATTCAACATTTATTAGAAGGTGAGTTTATTAAAGATATTCATAGTGCATTCTATTTTATTTTTCCAATAATTGGATTATTAATCGTAATTCTGATTATTAAATACGTTATAAAAAAGAGAGTCGGACACGGAATTCCATCAACGTTATACGCAATTTCAAAACAAAAAGGAATAATGCCAAGATATCAAATGTGGGCATCAATTCTTACAGCGCCAATTACGGTTGGTTTTGGAGGTTCTGTTGGGTTAGAAGGACCAACAGTTGCAACAGGAGCAGCTTTAGGTTCTAATTTTGCTCAACTATTTAGATTAAGTCAAACAACAAAAACTTTATTAATTGGTGCAGCAGCAGCAGGTGCAATGTCTTCAATTTTTAAAGCACCAATTGCTGCAATTGTTTTTGCAGTAGAAATTTTTAGTTTAGAATTAACCTTGGCATCAATGATTCCTTTATTATTGGCTTCTATAACAGCGGTTTTAACTTCTTATTTTTTTTTAGGAGATGACGTGCTATTGCATTTTGATATTCAAGATAAATTTGCACTAAATGATGTGCTTTTTTATATTTTATTAGGTGTTTTTACAGCTTTAATTTCTGTATATTTTAGTAAGGTATATTTTGTTATTGCAGATTTTTTTAAAAAAATTAAAAATCCGTATAAAAAATTATTGATAGGAGGAATCTTGTTGGGTTTATTGGTTTTTTTAATTCCGCCTTTATTTGGTGAAGGATATGAAACAATTAATAATGTTTTAAGAGGAAATACATTACAAATTGTAGAAAACAATATTTTTAATGCCATTTCTGATAATTTCTTATTAATTATTTTGTTTTTATTAGGGTTAATTCTCTTTAAAATAGTAGCAACTTCTTTAACTTTTGGAGCAGGAGGAATTGGTGGTATTTTTGCGCCAACTTTATTTACAGGAAGTTTAACGGGTTATGTTTTTGCATTACTTGTAAACTACACAAATTTCTTCGGACATAAATTATCTTTAATTAATTTTGCTATGGTTGGTATGGCAGGATTAATGGCAGGAGTATTATTAGCACCTTTAACGGCTATTTTTTTAATTGCAGAAATTACTGGAGGTTATGAGTTGTTTATACCTTTAATGATTGTAAGTTCTATTTCATTTATGATTACGAAACGATACATTCCTCATAATATTTATGCAGCACAGTTAGCTAAAAAAGGAGAATTGGTAACACATGATAAAGATAAAAATGTATTAATGTTTTTAGATATTGATACGCTAATAGAAAAAGATTTTATACCAACAAAACCTAAAAAAACACTAGGAGAATTGTTAAAAGAAAACGTAGCTAAATCTAGCCGAAATTTATATCCTGTATTAAATGATAAAGAACAGTTTTTAGGAATTGTTTTGTTAGATGATGTTAGACCTGTGATGTTTAATCAAACATTGTATGATAAAATTAAGGTTTTAGATGTGATGACAAGCGCGCCAGAAGTAATTTTAACAGCAGATACTACAGAAAAAGTAATGCAGAAGTTTAAAGAAAGTGGCGCATGGAATTTACCTGTTATTCGAGAAGGAAAATATATTGGTTTTATTTCAAAATCAAAACTATTAACTGCTTACAGAAATAAATTGATAGAAGTTACTGGCTAAAAACTATAGAATAAAGATGAGGACAAATAGTTTCACAATAAAAATGAGTAAAAAATCTAACCATGAGTTAGAAACCATTTTTCAAGAAAAAGCAAAGTATACGGAAGAAGCTGTACAGGCAGTAATTTGGGAGTTAGAAAACAGAAATTTAATTGAAAAAACAACTGTTCTTTATAAAGATCCAGAAAAAGAAGAAGACATAATAGTGCTTTCTGATTCTAAAGAAAAAGTTGAAAAAAATGAAAGTCCTTTTGAGGAATTAGTGTTACCTATTTTGTACTCAAAAAAAGCAATTCAAGGTTTTACTATTTTCTTTACTACAATATTTGGTGCTGTTTTATTAATGCAGAATTTAAAAATAATGAATAAACCAAAAGCAAGACTTCAAGTTCTTATTTTTGGAATTTCTTACACATTTGGCTCTGTTATACTATTAAATTATCTACCAAAAATCTTTTTTATAACATTAATATTCAACCTAATTGGTTATGTAATTTTAGTTGAGTTTTTTTGGAATAAATATTTAGGAAAAGAATTAGAATATCAAAAGAAACAAGTTTGGCAACCCTTAATAATATCTATTTTAATTACTGTAGGATTAGTTTTCTTGCAATTTCTACCACAAATTTTAGCACAATAAACGTATTAAACTGGCAAAAAAGTAGATTCTCTTATGATTAAGTTTGTTTTTATTTCAACAGTCTTGCTACTTAAATAATCTTTAGGTTCTTGAATTTCTCTAATTAAATAATCTACTGCAATTTCTCCAATTCTTTTTCCTGGTTGATCTGTTGTTGTTAAATTAGGTTCTACTATTGTAGAAACTAAAGAGTTACTAAAACCTACTACAGCAATATTTTCAGGGATTTTAATGTTAAATTTTTTTAGAGTTTGTATTACGCCTACAGCAGCTGCATCAGTAATTGAAAATATAGCATCTGGTCTTTCTTTTAAACTTAATAATTGACTTGTAAGTCTTTTGCCTTTTTTTAAAGAAATATCATCTGTACTTAAAATAAGTTTTTCATCAATAGGAATATTATGAGTTCTTAAAGCTCTTAAATATCCTTGAAATCTTCTTTCAGAATTATAAGAATGTTCAAATTCCTTAATAATTGCAATTCTTTTTTTACCAATATTTATTAAGTGTTCAATAGCATTAAAAGCTGCTTCTTCACCATCAATTATTATTTGAGTGCAAGGAACTTTATTAGAAACTTTGTCAAAAAGTACTAATGGTTTTTTGTTTAATGCATTTAGAATTGGGTTAACATTTATAGTGTTTTTAGATAGCGACATTAAAATGCCATCAACTCCAAATTGTAACATCGTTAATAACATTTCTTTTTCTCTGTTAATATCATTATTAGATTCAGAAATAATAACTCTATATCCTTTCATTTCAGATTGTAGTAAAATTTCTTTTAAAATTGTAGATGTAAAATAAGAAGTTATATTTGGTATAATTACTCCAATTATATTTGTTTTATGAAGCCTAAATCCTTTTGCAAATATATTTGGCATATAATTTAATTTTTTTGCCAAATCTTTTACATTCTTTTTGGTTTTTATGCTAATATCTGGGTGATCGTTTAAAGCTCTTGAAATAGTTGATGTGGATAAATTCAACATCTTAGCCATTTTTTTTAGTGTTGTAACCTCTTTCTTCAAAATACATCGTTTTCGTAAAAATAGTTAAAACAAACGTTCCCGCAAACGTTTGCGTGATATTTTCGTAAAATAACTGATTGTAAATAGTGTATATCTTAATAATTTTGGTGTATAATTAACTAATTCCTAAAAAAATGAAAAAAACATTACTAACATTAATTTGTATTATTAGCTTTTATGCAATAAACGGGCAAACTAAAATTAAAGGAGCTATTAAAGATAACATAGGTGAACCTATACCTGGAGCAAGTGTTATTATTAAAGGAACAACTTCCGGAGGATCATCAGATTTTGATGGAAATTATAATTTTACAACTTCAAGTACTGGAGAGCAAACTTTACAAGTTTCCTATGTAGGATTTAAAACTTACGAAAAAAAGATAAATTTAAATGGAGCTTCTCTAACTATAAATGTTGTTCTGCAAGAAGGAGGAGCACAACTAGATGAAATTGTTTTAACAGCTTCGTCAACTTTTAGATCTCAAAAAGAAACTCCAATGTCTATTAGTTCTATTAAACAAAAAGAAATTACTAAGTTATCTGCAAATAGTCAGGCAGATATTATTAGAAGTATTCCTGGTATTACTGCAGAAGGAGGTGGTGGAGAAACGGCTACAAATGTTTTTGTAAGAGGTTTACCTTCTGGAGGTCAATATGTGTTTAATCCTTTACAATATGATGGAATGCCATTAATGAGTACTTTCGGATTAAACTCTTCTGCACATGATGTGTATGCAAGACCAGATGTTGGTTTTAAAGGAGTTGAATTTGTTAGAGGTGGAGCAGCTGTTTTATATGGTGCAGGTTCTGTTGCTGGTATCATTAACTATACAAGTAAAACTGGTGATTCTAACGATGAAAACCTAATAAATGTAGAATGGGCAGATAAAGGTAGATTAAAAACTGATTTTTATACAGGTGGTAAATTAGGAGGTGAAGATTCTAATACATATTATGCTTTTACAGGTTTTGTAAGAAAAGATGATGGACCAATAGAAACTGGTATGCCAACAAAAGGTGTACAATTTAGAGCAAATATTAAGAAGAAATTCGAAAATGGTTCTTTTACAGTTCACGGACAAATGATAAATGATAATGCACAATTCTTTATGCCTTTACCTTTAGATGGTGATAGAAATAGAATTACAGGGAATGATGGCGAAGCTGTTTCTCAATTATTATCTGGTCAGTTAGCAAATACTTCTTTTTTAACTGCTGGTGGTGCTTACGAAAGTCCAATTGAAGATGGTGTTTCTACACAAGGTGGATATGTAATGGCAGATTTTAACTATAATTTTGCTGATGATTTAAAGTTTAAATCAAAAGTAAAATACGCAAACTATAAACACAATTTTGCATTGTATATTGGTGGAAATGGAACTTACAATAATCCACTAACTTTAGGAGATTATATCAACAATGTGGCTCCAGGAAATTTAGGATATGATGCACAATATCAAGGAGGAATAGGTGCTATAAATTCAAATGATTTAGTTGTAGAAAACTTACATGTAGATCGTTTAAGACCAATGACAGATTATTCTGGTGAAGCATCTTTAACAAAAACAATAGAAACAGATGCAGGTAGTCATAACATTACTGCTGGTGTTTATTTAGCAAGAACAGAAGCAGAAGATGTAAATTATCAATACAGAGTTTTATCAGAATTTAACAACAATCCACGTTTGGTAAATTTAAGTTATGTAGATGCAAGTGGTAATAATGTAACCTATTCAGAAGGTGGTTTGTACAACAGAATTGGTATGACTTCGAACAATTTCTTATCACAAACTAAAACTGCATTTTATTTAACGGATGAAATGGTTTTTGATAAATGGCGTTTTGATGCTGGTATAAGAATAGAAAGTACAAAAGGTACTTTTAGCAAAGGTAATGTGGTAAGTAGTACAGTATATGATGATGCAAATCTATCATCAGATTTAGCAAATGTACAATTTGCAGATGGTAGTTTTGTTAGAGCAGATGTAGAGGCTACAGATTGGGCATTATCATTAGCAGCATTACACAATTTAACAGATAACGTAAATTTATACGCAAACTTTTCTAGAGGATTTTTCTTTCCGCAAATTAGAGGTTTTGCACCAGTTGCAGGGATACCAAATACAAACTACGATTCAGAAAAAATTACACAATTTGAAATCGGAGCAAAATTAGGTACAGATAGATTATCTGGTTCGTTAGCTGCTTATTATGTAAGTTTAAAAGATAGAATTAAAATTACACAAGGTTTTGTAAATGGTTCTTTGGTAGATTTAACAAGATCTGAACAAAGCACATCTACTTTAGGTTTAGAAGCTAACTGGTCTTATAAATTAACAAAGAATTTCGATTTTAGAGGTACAGCAACGTATCAAGATCACGAAATTACTAAAAACACAGACAAAGATTTAGTTACTGGTGGTTCATCAGAGGTAAATGTGGGTAACGAATTGGCAAGACAACCCAACTTTCTAACAAGTATGGGTTTACATTATGACAATAGCAGTTTTGATGGTCAGTTTACTTTAAATCATACAGGAAGCAAGTTTACAGCAGATAATAATAATGTAGAGTTAGAGGCCATAAACATATTTAGAATAGGAGCAGGTTATACTTTTAGTTTAAATAATGATGAAGAGCGTAATGAAAACTTAAGAATAGGTTTTTCAGTCTTTAACTTATTTGATGATTCTGGTGTAACAGAAGGAGATCCTAGAAATGTAAATCAAGCAGGAAATGCACAATTTTTCTTTGGAAGACCAATTTTACCAAGAAGAATGTTTTTAACAGCAACTTTTAACTTTTAATCCCCTTTTTCAATTTAGTTTTCTCACTACTCAAACTTATTTTTTGAGTAGTGAGTTTTAAAATTATATAATACCAATTTAAAAATGAATAAATTAGAAAAACAAGCAATAGAAGTACTTAATAATAATTGGACGGATGGTTTTAGTATTCCTTGTGCCAATTTATATCCCTTTCAATGGTTATGGGATTCTGGCTTTATTGCCATTGGTTTTGCACATTTTGATATGACAAAAGCAGAAAAAGAAATAGAAACTTTATTAGATGCACAATGGGAAAACGGATTTATTCCACACATTGTGTTTCATACAGAAAATGATAGTTATTTTCCTGGTGCAAATTTTCATCGTTCAGATTTACATCCTCTAGCATCAAAAAAATACAAATCTACAGGAATGACGCAGCCACCTGTAACTGGTTTTGTACTAGAAAAAATGTATCAAATTAGCGAAGACAAAGAAGCTTCTTTAAATTACATAACATCTGTAATTGATAAAGTATATTTTAATCACGAGTATTTTTACAACAACAGAGATCCTAAAAACGAAAGTTTAGTTTATATTTATCATAACTGGGAATCTGGTACAGACAACTCCCCAATTTGGGATGATATTTGGGCAACCATGAATCCGCCAGAATATACTTTTGAAAGAAGAGATACTACGCATGTAGATGCTGCACAACGCCCATCTAAAAGAGAATATGATCATTATTTGCACATTATAGAAATTGCAAAAGAGCATAATTATAGTGATGAAAAAATAGCTGAATTATCTCCTTTTTTAGTCCAAGATCCTTTGTTTAATGCAATGCTGATAAAATCAAACCAAAGTTTAATAGCTTTATATAAATTGATTGGTGGTAATAATGATAAAATAAAACAACTAGAAAAATGGCAAGAAAAAGGTATAGAATCATTTAATAATAAATTATTTGATGAAGAAATTGGAGCATATATTCATTACGATTTAAGAAACGAAAAATCTTTAGGATATTTATCTTCTTCTTCTTTTTCTCCTTTGTTTGCAGGAATTCCATCAAAAGAAAGAGCAGAAAAAATGGTAAACGTAATGCTAGATAAATTTGGAAATAAGGATCAATATTTATGTGCTTCTTTTGATCCAACAAGCAATCGTTTTAATCCTAAAAAATATTGGAGAGGTCCGGTTTGGATTAATTTAAACTGGATGCTTTTCTACGGATTAAAAGAATATGGTTTTACAGAAATAGCAGAACGTGTAAAACAAGATTCTATAGATATGATAGAAAAAAATGGCTTTTACGAGTATTTTGATTCTAGAAAAGAAATACACAAAGATGGTAAAGCTGGTTATGGAGGAAATCATTTTTCTTGGAGTGCCGCTTTATTAATAGATATGCTTAAAAATTAAATCCACATAAAACAAACTGATTATGAATTGGCTAGACTATAGTATTGTAATATTTTACATTATTTTCTTTTTAGGAATGGGGTTTTTCTTTAAAGAAAATAAAGATTCTAAAGATTATTTTTTAGGAGGTAAAAGTATGGGGTGGTTTCCTTTGAGTTTATCAACCATGGCAACACAATTATCGGCAATCAGTTTTATTTCTGCTCCTGCATTTGTAGGGCTAAAATTAGGCGGCGGGATGAAATGGCTCACCTTTGAGTTTGCTGTTCCTTTAGCAATGATTTTTATTATGATTGTTATAATTCCGCCTTTATTCAAATCTGGGGTTGTTAGTATTTACGAGTTTGTAGAAAAAAGATTTAGTACTTCTACTAGATTAATTTTAAGTATAGTTTTTCAAATAAGTAGAGCTTTAGGTACTGGAGTTATGGTTTACACAATAGCTATTATTTTACAAGCAGTTTTAGATATTGATTTTGTGTACACCATTTTAATTATAAGTGTAATTACTATTATTTATTCTTGGCAAGGCGGTATGAAAGCTGTTGTTTGGGGAGACGCCATACAAATGATTATTTTATTCGCAGGTTTAATTATTTGTTTATATTTTGGATGGACTCTTTTACAAGAACATGGTGGTTTAACTAATGGTTTTGATGCTGAAAGACTAAAAGTAATCGACTTTAATTTAGGAATTGGAGAAGGAAATGAATATGGTTTGTTGCCAATGATTATTGGTGGTTTCTTTTTATATGCATCGTATTATGGTTGCGATCAAACCCAAGCACAACGTATGTTGTCTGCAAAAGATGAAAAAACCATTAAACAACTTTTGTTAGCAAACGGACTTTTGAGATTTCCGGTAGTTTTAATCTATTGTATTATGGGTTTAGTTATTGGTGGTTTAATAGCACAAGCACCTGATTTCTTAGAGGAAATTGCTATGACAACACAAAAATATTTTCCAGAAGAATTTGCAACTCATGGAGTAAAAGCAGATTTAATGATTCCTGTTTTTATTATGAAATATTTACCTCATGGTTTAATTGGTGTTTTAATGGTTGGTATATTATCTGCTGCAATGTCTTCTTTAAGTTCTACTGTTAATTCATTATCTGCAGTAACTGTAGAAGATTTCTTTAACAGAGGTAAGAAAAAGTTAAGTAATAAAAATTACATGCTTATCTCTAAAGGTTCTGTTGTTTTTTGGGGTGTTATTTGTATTGCATCTGCATTTTTATTTGGAGGAAGTAAAAGTGCAGTAATTGAAATTATAAATGCTATTGGTTCTGTGTTTTACGGACCTGTTTTAGTCACTTTTTTCTTAGCTTTCTTTTCAAAAAAAGTAAATCATATTGGTATGAATGCTGGAATTATATCCGCAGTATTAATAAACTTAATGTTTTCTAAAACCATTCAAGAATTATTTCATATTGATTTAGGGTTTAATATTTTTTGGATTTGGTTAAACTTTACTGGAGTAATAATTGCATTGGTAGTTGCGTATACTGTAAGTGCTTTTACTCAAAGTATAAAAGTGAAACGCATTTCTAATTTTAATGTGAGTATAAAAAAGGAAGATTTTATGATAAAAGAAGTGTATATACTTATTGCATTTTTTATTTTTATCGTAGTATTAAGTTATTTTTTGCCAACTATATTAAGTTAAAGAATAAAACAAATGAAAATAGTGATTGCGCCAGATAAATTTAAAAACTCGTTAACTGGCTTAGAATTTTGCTCTATTGTTAAAAAAGGAATTTTAGAAAAATCACCAGAGGCAGAAATACTTAATTTGCCCTTGGCAGATGGTGGAGATGGAACTATAGAAGTAGTAAAATATTACCTAAAAGGAAAAACAATAGATGTAAAAGTTAATAATCCTTTTTTCGAAACTATAAATGCAACTTATATCTACTCTAAAAAAACAAGTACAGCTTTTATTGAAATGGCAGAAGCATCTGGCGTTAAATTATTAAAACCAGTACAATTCGATTGTAAAAACGCAACCACTTTAGGTACAGGAGAAATAATAGTTGATGCTATTAATAAAGGCGCAAAAACAATTATTTTAGGAATTGGCGGAAGTGCAACTAATGATTGTGGAATTGGAATGGCAACTGCTTTAGGATATCAATTTTTAGATAAAAACAATCAAAAAGTAAAACCTATTGGCGCCAATTTATCTAAAATTAAAACTATTGATGCAACAAATATTCACCATGAATTAAGTAACGTAGATTTTAAAATTGCTTGCGATGTAACAAATCCTTTATATGGAGAAAATGGAGCAGCTTTTGTGTATGCTGCTCAAAAAGGCGCGTCAACAGAAGATATTTTACTGTTAGATAAAGGACTACAAGATTTTACTAAAATATTAAATGATGTTTTTTCTACGGATGTTCAATCTGTAAAAGGCGCAGGTGCTGCAGGCGGAATGGGAATTGCTTCAAAACTTTTTTTAAACGGAACGTTAGAGCCAGGAATTCAATTAATTAAGAATTTAGCACAATTTGATGATAAAATTAAAAATGCAGATTGGATTATTACTGGAGAAGGAAAATTAGACACACAAACTATGTCTGGCAAAACTATTCAAGGTGTATTGGCTTCCGCAAAAACAAAAAAAATTAAAGTAGCCGCTTTTTGTGGTTCCATAGATTTGGGCGGAGTGAATGTCGGTGATTTTGGAATTAAATATACAGACGCTGTAATAAATTATGCAAAAGATTTAAACGATTCTATGTTAAACAGTAAAAAATATTTGGCTTTAATGTCTAAAAGATTTGCTACAAAATACCTTTAACAAATATTAACTCCAAGGTTCTGTATTAGGTTCTAATTGTTTTTGACTGGTAATAATCGTTTTTGTTCTTTGTTCTACTTCTCCTATTTTTAAGCAAGAAAATAATAAGAAAGAAATTTCTAAATCCTTATTATCTAAAAGTTGAAGTTTTATGAATTCATTAAAATCTGGTTCTAAAAAAGATTCGTCTATTTCTGCTATTTTATGTCCGTTTTTGAAGATGGAAATTTTCTTTTTGTAATGAATTTTTAGTTCGTAAGTGAGTTCATTAATATCAATTGAATAGATGGTTTTTCTGTTGTTTTGAGAAATTAATTCTATTAAATTTTTATCATTATTTTTGATTGTAAAAACCATTTTCCATTTCCAAAACTTAAACTTTTTAGAAATATAATAAATAATTTTTTCTTCAGAATTAAAGACTTCAGAACCAAATTTTCCAAATTCCATAAACCATTTAGAGCTGTATAGTTTTTTTTCAGCATTAAAAAGATCTAAAGTATTATTAAAATGTTTTATTGAATATACTTGAGTACTCATAAAAAAATGGTGTTGAAAATTAGAATAATCTTACAAAGATAAATATTTCAGTATTAGCAATTTTTATTTTTTATCTTTTAAAAAATTTACAACCAAATCTGGGAAATCAGAAAAAGCACCATCAACATTTGCATCAATTAATAGTGTTTGCATCATTTCATTAAAGTTTGAGAATTCATTTAAAGCATCTGCTCTAAAAGTATAAGGATGTACTTTTAATCCGAGTTTATGAGCATCAGAAACTAGTGAAGTAAAAGTGAATTTGTTATCAGTTTTTTCTGATAAAATCTGTCTGTACCAAGGTCCAATTCCATCTGCATACGTTGCAAAATGTGCTAATTGTTTTGTTTCTTCAGGGAATTCTATCAACTGAACTAAAAATAAATCAGACTTTAATTCTTTTCTGATTTTCTCTAACTCTTTGGCATCAAAACACTGTAAAATACACTTGTCTTTTTTGGTTTTGTAACCATAGTCCGCAAGAACTTTTAAAACAATTTTGGTTAAATTTTTCCCTTCTTTTTGATGGAAAGCAGGTTCTTTAATTTCAGGATAAATTCCGATATTTTTTCCTGTTGATAAATTTAAACCCTGAATTAATTCAATTTCTTCTTGAAAAGAATGTAATTTAAAACTCCCTTTTCCTTTCGGGAAACGATTTGGATAAAATTGTTCTCCAGTTTTTGGGTTAAAACGTTCTGTAACTTGTAGTGTTTTTAATTCATCAAACGTAAAATCAATCACATAAAACCTGTTGTCTTCTCGTTTTCTTGTTGAAAATTTTGTTGCAACATCAGTTACATCATCCAAATAAATATCATGAATTACAATAGGGATGTCATCTTTACTTAACACTAAATCTTGTTCAATAAAATCAGCATTCATAGCATGTGCCATCGCTTTTGCCTCTAAAGTATGTTCGGGCAAATAACCAGAAGCACCTCTGTGTGCAATAACAATTTTAGGGTTCATATAAATTTCTTTTTTAGAAGGTTTGCAAGAAACGAGTAACAAACCTATCAAAAATAATGAAATTGATTTCATTTTAATGAAAATTAAGATTTAAAGATATAACTTTTGTAATTTTGCAATATGAAATTAGCGTTAAAAATAATGTTTGTTATCTTTTTAGTTTGGATGGCAGCTGGATTGTATCTTGTAAATACAGCACACGAAAAAGCTCAAATTGTTATGGGTTTAGGCGTATTTTACTTTTCGTTTTTGTTTATGCCGTTCTTTATTTATTACAGATACAGAGATGGAAAATACAAGAAATATATTTTAAATGACGAAAAGTTGATGAAAGCTTTTAAAAGTCAGGGAAAAGATTAATCTTCTTTTTCTAAAAATGCATACACAGGAAAATGGTCAGAAAATCCGCCTTGATACCATTTGCCAATATAGGTTCTAAAGGGGCTTCCTTTTAGTTTTCCTTTATGAATTTTTAACCAATCTTTATTAAATACTTCGGCGTGTTTAAATTGTAACCCTCCTTTTTCTTTCTCTAAAAAGTTGTTAGAAAAAATAATTTGATCAAATAAATTCCATTTTTTATTATAAGTTGTGGTACCTTTTTTTTCTTTATCAAGTAAGCTTTCCATTGGGTTGTAAAAATCATCTTTTACAAAATGGTTTTTTACACTTTTACTTTCTGGATCATCATTAAAATCGCCCATAATTATAATATTAGCGTCCATTTCTTTTTCCTGAATAGTATCAATAATATTTCTCAATGTTTCTGCAGCAATAATTCTTTTGTGTTCTGTTTCTGCAGCGCCTTCTCTTCTAGAAGACCAGTGATTTACTAAAATGTGTACTAATTCTCCGTGTAAATTTCCACTAATTTTTAAAATATCTCTAGTATAATCTCTTTGACCATTGTCATTTTTTAAATAGACAGGATAAGTTTCAGAAACCAACAATTCAAAAGCTGTTTTATTGTATAAAAGTGCTACATCAATTCCTCGTTCGTCTGGCGAATCATGATGAACAAAATCATAATGTTGCTTTGTTAAATAAGATGAGTTTACTAAATCGGATACAACCTTTGAGTTTTCTACCTCTACCAAACCAACAATTGCTGGCGGATTTTTAGATTTTTGCATGCCTAATTGAGAAATTACAGATCCTAGTTTTTTTACTTTTATTTTATAGCGTAAAATTGTCCATTTGTTTTTTCCTTTTGGAGTAAAATTATCATCGTTAGTTGCTGGGTTGTCTATAGTGTCAAATAAGTTTTCTACATTATAAAATGCTACAGTAGTAATTTTTTTACTTTGTTTTGATGAGGAAATTGATGAGAACATTTATAGTTTTTTGTAAATCTAGCACAATTTTATAACATAAAATAGATGTTTTATTAACATTTAAATGTATTATTTTAACTTTACTTATATTATTTTTGCATAAATTAATTGTTTAAAAAGAAAAAGTATAAGACTAGAAACCATCAGATTTGAATTAATTAGCTAAGATTTGAATTAATTAGCCTAAACCTCAATTTCTATTGAGGTTTTTTGTATTTATAAAACAAGATTTGTTTGTACTTTTGCATTGTATGATAGACCAAAAAGAAGCTATATCCGAAAAAGTTGTTTTAATAGGTATAATTACCCAACAACAAGATGAAACTAAATCTAAAGAATATTTAGATGAACTAGATTTTTTAACATTAACTGCTGGTGGTGTTGTGGTTAAAAGATTTGTTCAGAAAATGGAAAGGCCAAATCCTAAAACCTTTTTAGGAACTGGTAAACTAGAAGAAGTAAGAGATTTTATTCAAGCAAATAAAATTGGTACTGCTATTTTTGATGATGAATTATCTGCCGGACAATTACGAAATATTGAAAAAATATTAGATTGTAAAATATTAGATAGAACTAATTTAATCTTAGATATTTTTGCACAAAGAGCACAAACAAGTTCTGCTAAAACACAAGTAGAATTAGCCCAACATCAATATTTATTACCACGTTTAACAAGACTTTGGACACACTTAGATAAGCAAAAAGGTGGTATCGGAATGCGTGGTCCTGGTGAAACGGAAATTGAAACCGATAGACGTATTATTCGTGATAAAATAGATGTATTAAAAAAGAAACTATTAACAATTGACAAGCAAATGGCTGTTCAGCGAAAAAATCGTGGAAAATTGGTGAGAGTTGCTTTGGTTGGTTACACAAATGTTGGTAAATCTACATTAATGAATGTAGTTAGTAAAAGTGATGTTTTTGCAGAAGACAAGCTTTTTGCAACTTTAGACACTACAGTTCGTAAAGTGGTGATTAAAAATATTCCTTTTTTAATGACAGATACTGTTGGTTTTATCAGAAAATTACCAACACAATTAGTAGAATCCTTTAAATCTACTTTAGATGAGGTTCGAGAAGCCGATTTATTATTACATGTTGTAGATATTTCGCATCCTAGTTTTGAAGATCAAATTGCTTCTGTAAATGCAGTTTTGGCAGATATAAAATGTGCAGATAAACCAACTTTAATGGTTTTTAATAAGATTGATGCATATTCTCATGAAATTATAGATGAAGATGATTTGTCAACACAAAAAGGCAAAGAACATTATAGTTTGCAAGATTGGCAAAAAACTTGGATGAATGATTATGAGGTGCCATCTATCTTTATTTCTGCTTTAAATAAAGATAATTTAGAAGATTTTAAAGAAAAAGTGTACGAAGAAGTGAAGAAAGTTCACATTCAACGTTTTCCTTATAGTGATTTTTTGTATCACGAATATAATGGAGAAGAGTAGATTACATTTATGAAATGGTAGAAAATGAATTTAAATACAGAGGATGGTTAAGAGTTGTGTTGCTCATTATTCCTTATTTTATTTTTGTTGGATTTTTTCAATTTATTGGTTCGTTAATTATTGGTGTAGATTTTACAGATTTAGAAGTAAATCAAACTTCTTTTCAATATTTGGTAATTAGTTTTTTTGGATTAATTGGTGCATTTTTTGCCCTTTGGATTTTTATGAAGTTTGTGGATAAAGAGCCATTTGTAAAACTTGGATTTCAAATAAAAAATAGGTTACTTGATTTTATTATCGGCATTGTAATTGGTTTGTTTACAATGTCTTTAGGTTACCTGATTTTAATTTATCTTAAAGAAATTATTTATTTAAAAACCAATTTTAATCTTATTGAATTACTTATTTCTATTCTGCTTTTTATAATTGTAGCTGTTGCAGAAGAAACTCTTTTACGTGGATATATTTTAAAAAACTTATTGTTTTCTTTTAATAAATATATTGCGCTAATAGTTTCATCAATTTTATTTTCGTTGATGCATGGTTTTAATCAAAATGTAGATCTGTTCGCTTTATTCAACTTGTTTTTAGCGGGAATACTTTTAGGTTTATCCTACATTTATACAAGAAATTTATGGTTTCCTATTGCAATGCATTTAAGTTGGAATTTATTTCAAACACTTTTTGGATTTAATGTTAGTGGAAGAGATACATATTCGTTAATTGAATTTGAAATAAATGAACCAAATTTAATTAATGGTGGTGCTTTTGGTTTTGAAGGTTCTTATTTGGCTATTATTGCGCAAATTATAACTATTATTGGTATAGCGGTTTATTACAATAATAAAAAACCAGAACAAATTCTTTAAACTTATTCTATTTAATAAAGAATTATAAGGTTAATTTTTAGTAAAAAAAACAAAAGATGTCTAGTCTTTATCTTGAATAGTCCCCATTCTTTTAGCACGTTTTTCCCAAGATTTTCTGGCATGAGCTTGTAGATCTGCAATAGAATCACTTTCATCCATAATTTCTAAACCAAGTAAAGTTTCTATAACATCTTCTTGAGACACAATACCGCTAACAGAACCATATTCGTCAACAACTAAAGCGATATGTTCTTTTTCTTTTATCAACTGATCAAACAAATCAGGAATAGATAATTCTCTTTCTGTAATAATAATATCTCTTTTAATAGAGGCTAATGTTTGCTCGCCTTTTCCATTAATTATAGATTCTAATAAATTATCTTTTAGAAAATAACCAGTAATTTGATCAGGATTTTCTGCAAAAACAGGAATTCTAGAAAAACGTAAATTTTTATGTTCGTTATAAAAACATTGTATAGTTTGACTTTCATCAGCAATTTCTAAAACAGATCTTGGCGTCATCACGTCATTTACTTTTATCTCTTTAAAACCTAAAAGATTTCTAATAACTTTACTTTCATTTTCCTTAAAAACGCCATCTTTTTCAGCCATTTCCGTCATCACTAAAAATCCTTCTCTACTTAAAATACTTCCATGACCTTTACCTCCAATAAGTTTTGTTGTTAATTGTAAAAGCCATAAAATTCCAGTCCATTTTAAAGGGAAAATCATTATTTTTAAGGCTTTTGATGTAAAGTTAGCTAATTGTTTCCAGTAAGTTGCACCAATTGTCTTGGGTATAATTTCTGATGCCACTAAAATTAAAATTGTCATAATTGTTGATACAATACCAACCATAACATCTTCTGTAATTTTAATTCCAAAAATAGTTTTAGCAGATGTTCCATACATTTCTGCATACGCTACTTTTGCTTGTACACCAACTAAAATTGCGCCAACAGTATGTGCAATTGTGTTTATTGTTAAAATAGCAATAAGAGGTTTGTCTACATCTTTTTTAAAAGTTTCTAAGTCTTTGGCAAAATCAGCGCCTTCACTTTTTTTTAGGTTGATAAATGTAGGAGTAATACTTAATAAAACAGCTTCTAAAATAGAGCATAAAAAAGAAAAGAAAATAGAAACTGTTGCGTATAAAATTAAAATTGTCATTTACAGAAATTTAGATTGCAAAAATACATAAAAAAGAAATCTTCTAAGAGTGTTTTTTTGTTTTGAATAGTTATTAAATGAATCCATTTAATTTTTTTTTAAAGTTTTTATTATTAATATTCGTAATAATACATAATTAATAATTGTACTATAAGTATTTTGAAGATTTAGAAAATTAGAATGAATCTTTTGTTAAATTAATAATTTTATGTGTTAATTAAAAAAAATGAATTAACAATACTTAAAAAGTAAGTAATAATACGTAGTTTTGTGATATAAAATACGTAATTATGAAAACTATTATAGTTGTAGGTAATGGAATGGTAGGTTATAAATTTTGTGAAAAATTTGTTTCAGCTGCTAATAACAAAGGGTTTAGAATTATTGTTTTTGGTGAAGAACCAAGACCTGCTTATGATAGAGTTCATTTAAGTGAGTTTTTTGAAAATCAAGATGCAAAGGCTTTAGAAATGGCGCCTGCTGAATGGTATGCAGAAAATGCTATCGATTTAATTGTAGATGAAAGAGTGACAGATATTCAAAGGGGTTCAAAAACCATTATTACAGCTAAAAACAGAACTTTTAATTACGATTATTTAGTGTTAGCTACAGGTTCTTCTGCATTTGTACCTCCAATTAAAGGTGTAGAAAAAGAAGGGGTTTTTGTGTATAGAACAATCGAAGATTTAGAAGGGATGTTGGCTTATGCAGATAAATTAAGAAATGAAAATCCTAATGCAAAAGCGGCTGTTTTAGGTGGAGGATTGTTGGGTTTAGAAGCTGGTAAGGCTGTTATGGATATGGGTTTAGAGCCACATATTGTAGAGTTTGCACCTAAATTAATGCCAAGACAATTAGATGCAAGAAGTAGTAGGGTATTGCAATTAAAACTAGAATCTATTGGTTTAAATATTCACTTAAGTAAAGCAACCAATCAAATTTTAGGAGAAGACAAAATTGTAGGAATGGAATTTGGAGAAGATGATGTTCTAAATGTAGATATGTTAGTGGTTTCTGCAGGAATTCGTCCAAGAGACGAATTAGGAAAAACCTGTGATTTAGATATGGGAGTTCGTGGAGGAATTGTCGTAAACAATAAAATGGAAACTTCAGATGAAAATATTTATGCAATTGGAGAAGTTGCTTTGTACAATCAAATGATTTATGGTTTAGTAGCTCCTGGTTATGATATGGCTGCTGTTGCAGTAGATCAAATTTTAGGAAATAAAGAAAGTTTAATGCCTTCGGATATAGATATGTCAACCAAATTAAAATTAATTGGAGTTGATGTGGCTAGTTTTGGAGAACCATTTATGCCAGCTTCAAAAGGCCATTCTATCATTTTCGAAAATAAAACACAACATTTATATAAAAGAATTAACGTTAGTCTTGATGGTAAATCTTTATTAGGCGGAATTTTAGTTGGTGATGCATCAGACTATAATATGTTGCATCAAATTTATTTAAACGGAATGAAAATTCCTGAAGATCCAGCACAATTAATTTTACCTGCAACAGAAGGTGGTTCTTCTTTTGGTGATGTTATGGATTTGCCAGATGATGCTCAAGTGTGTTCTTGCGAAAACGTTACAAAAGGTCAGATCTGTGGAGTTATAGAGAGTGGAGAAGCTAAAGATTTAGCAGATGTAGTTTCTTGTACAAAAGCAGGTACAGGTTGTGGTGGTTGTAAACCAATGGTAAAAGACATTACAACAGCAACATTAAAATCTTTAGGTATAGAAGTTAAAGATTCTGTTTGCGAACATTTCGATTATAATAGACAAGATTTATATAAAATTATAGAAGTTAAAGGCTATACAACTTTTAATGAAGTTTTAGATAGTCATGGAAATGGAGGGCATGGTTGTGAATTATGCAAACCTTTAGTGGCTTCTTTAATGGCAACTATACATGCTGACACTGCAAATAAAGAATATGCAATTCAAGATTCTAATGATAGATTCTTGGCAAACATCCAAAGAAACGGAACCTATTCTGTAGTGCCAAGAGTTCCTGGTGGAGAAATTACGCCAGACAAATTAATAGCTTTAGGCCAAATTGCAAAAAAATACGATTTATATACTAAAGTTACAGGTGGTGTAAGAATCGATTTATTTGGAGCAACGTTAAATCAGTTGCCATTAATCTGGAAAGAATTAATTGCTCACGGATTCGAAAGTGGTCATGCTTATGGTAAATCTTTACGTACTGTAAAAACCTGTGTTGGTTCTACTTGGTGTAGATATGGAATGGACGAAAGTGTGAGTTTTGGTATCGAATTAGAAAATAGATACAGAGGAATTCGTGCACCACATAAAATTAAAGGAGGTGTTTCTGGTTGTATTCGAGAATGTGCAGAAGCGCGTGGAAAAGACTTTGGTTTAATTGCTGTAGAAGGTGGTTGGAATCTTTATTTAGGCGGAAATGGAGGTGCAAACCCAAGACACGCAGAGTTGTTTGCAGAACAAATTGATAATGAAACTGTAATAAAATATTTAGACAGATATTTAATGTTTTATATGCGTACAGCAAAACCTTTACAAAGAACTGCTGCTTGGCAAGAGCGTTTAGAAGGTGGTTTAGAGTATTTAAAAGAGGTAATTATTGAAGATAAATTAGGTATTGTAGAAGACTTAGAAACTGAAATGGAAACTTTAGTAAATAAGTTTGAGTGCGAATGGACGCAGGCTGTAAATGACCCAGAAGTTATGAAGCGTTTCAATCACTTTGTAAATTCAGATGAAGAAGACGATAATATTGTTTTTGTACCAATGAGAGATCAAAAAATGCCAGAACAATGGGTTTAGTTTCCTGCTGAAAAATATTCCTGCAAGGTTTCAAGAACCTTGTAGGTATTAAAAAAGTGGTTTTTGCTGTTTTCAATTGAATTACAATCCAGGAAGGTTTCAAAACCTTGTAGGTGTAAATAAAAAGTAAATTAATTTGGGCGTTTTAACGGGCTTTTCGCACTCGCTTTTTTTCTGAAAAAGAAAAAAGAGCTCAAACAAATGCTTCAATCCCTAACGCAAAATCCAGTTTATACAAGTTAGTAATAATTATTTAATAGATACAATTTTAAAACATAGAGGTCTTAACAGAATAAAATAATACAATTTCTCCAGTAATAATTATTTCTTGCATTAAGAGATAGTAAGGAGATTTTTAATCACATAATTATGGAACAAATTTTAGAACAATACACATCAACAAAACTAGAAGATGTAAAAGTCTGGTTTAAAGCTGCAACTGTGCAAGATTTTCCTTTAGATGGTGGTGCTTGTGTAAAGTACAAAAACAAACAAATTGCTGTTTTTAATTTTGCAAGATTAAATAAATGGTATGCCTGCCAAAATGTTTGTCCTCATAAAATGGAAATGGTGTTAAGTAGAGGTATGATTGGTGATGATAAAGGAACTCCAAAAGTTGCTTGTCCTTTACATAAAAAAACATTTTCTTTAGAAGACGGATCTAATTTAACTGGCGAAGATTTTAAAATTGCAACTTATCCTGTTAAAATAGAAGATGAAATTGTGTATATTGGCTTTTCTGAATAAAGCTACCTATGAAACCTACAAGATTTGAAACTGCAATCGCGTTAATAGACAAAAAAAATGCTGAAGACCCAAATACGTATCAAGTTGCTGGTTTAGCATATCCTAAAGAATTGTTGTACTCACAAAGAATGACAAGAAAATTACTTCAGTTTGATCCTAATGCATCAAAAGCATTACAAATTGCAGCAAGAGCACAGCACATTTGCAGGTGGAAAATTGAAAGAAAAGAATATCCTATGGACAGAGTTGGATATTTAAAATGGCGTGAAACGCTTAAAAAAATTCATGCAGATTTAACTGTAGAAATTTTACAACAAGTAGGTTTTGATGAGCAATTTCAAGAAAGAGTTAAAAAAATAATCCTAAAGAAATTAATTAAGAAAAATGAGGAATCTCAAATTTTAGAAGATGCCATTTGTTTGGTTTTTTTAGATTATTATTTCGATGAATTTGCTGCAAAACACACAGACGAAAAAGTAATCGATATCTTAAAAAAGACTTGGGTAAAAATGTCAGACAAAGGGCATGCTGCAGCACTAACAATTCCTTTTTCTGATAAAAGTTTGGCTTTGGTAAAACAAGCTATTTCGTAACAAAAATCACTTAAAATGACAAAAAACGGAAATTCTTTAGATCAACGTACGTTTTCTAAATTAAGCCGTTTGTACATCTTTGCTTTAAGTACAATTGCTGTTTCTGTAATTATTAGTCAAGTTTTAGTAAGAAATCATTTAGAAAATCAAGAAAGTGATTCAACAGTAATTAATGTTGCTGGTAGGCAGCGAATGTTAAGTCAAAAACTAACAAAAGAAATTGTTTCTCTTTCTGTTTCTCCGAGTTTAGAAAACAGAATATCACTTAAAAATAAAATTAAAGAAACGCTATTTTTATGGGAGTTATCTCATATTTCTCTTCAAAAAGGTAATGATAGTTTAAGGTTGCCTAAACAAAATAGTGATGAGGTTAAGCGAAAATTTACAGCTATAAATCCTGTTTTTAAAACCATAAAATTAGCATCAAACGCCATAGTCAATAAATTAGAAAAAAATCCTGTTATTAATATTGATGATTTAGCTGCTAATATAAAATTAGTAACTAATAATGAAAGTTCCTTTTTGTTAAAAATGGATGCTATTGTTAATCAATATGATTTAGAGGCAAATGAAAAAGTAGCTTGGTTAAGAAAACTAGAGTTTTTTTTAATGGCATTAACCTTAATAATTCTTTTAGGTGAATTTTTATTCATTTTTTGGCCAACTGCAAAATCTGTAAAAGCTACTTTGTCAGAATTATTGTTAGCGGAAAAAAGAGCTAAAAAAATGGCTTTTAATGCAGATCTGTTAAGTGTTGCTAAAGAAGAATCTGTAAAAGAATTAAGAGCTTTAAGTCATGCAATGGATGAAACGTTGTTGTTTGCAAGAATTTCTCCAAATGGAAACTTAATTCATATGGGAAATAAGTTTTCACGTTTGTTTAGATTATCAAACTTTAACAAAGAAATTTTATTTTGGGATCTTTTATCCATCAATGAAAATGAAAAAATATTAATAGAAAATTTAATAAATAAGCATAAAAAAACAGGGTGGCAAGGAGAGGTAAAAGCTACTGCTAAAAATGATGTTGTTATTTGGTTAGAAATGTCTATAATACCCTATAGACCCACAGAAAATAAATCCGAATTATTAATTATTGCATCAGAAATTACAGACAGAAAAGAGGCTCAAATAGAGGTGGAAAGGCTTACAGAAGTTAGCTTTGAAGAGAAAATGAGTCAGCAAAAAATAATTTCAAGTAAAATTATTGAAAATCAAGAAAAAGAACAAAATAGAATTGCAAAAGATGTACATGATGGAATAGGGCAAATGTTAACAGGTTTAAAATTTAATTTAGAAAGTATAAATTTAGATGATATAGAAAAAGCTAAAATTAAAGTTGAACACTTAAAGGAGTTAACTGCAAATATTATAAAAGGAGTTAGAACAGCTACTTTTAATTTAACACCTCCAGAATTATCAGATCATGGAATTGTACCAGCAATATCTAAATTATCTAAAGAATTGGGTAAATTAACTGGTAAGGAAATTCTTTTATTTAATAAAACAGATTTCAATCAGCGTTTAGATTCCTTAACTGAAATTAATATTTATAGAATTACCCAAGAAGCTATTAATAACGCTATTAAATATGCAGATTCTTCCAGTATTTTAGTATCACTTTCTCATAGTAAAAATATGTTAAGTATTGTAATAGATGATGATGGTAAAGGGTTTGAGCCATCTAAAGTAAAAAAAGTGAAAAAAGGAGATGGAGGAATGGGAATGACTTTTATGAAAGAGAGAATTACATATATTAATGGTAGGTTGTTTTTGAATTCTGAGCTAGGTAAAGGAACTAGGGTTACCTTAAACATTCCAATTTAAATACGTATTTTTACTTAAATTTATTATTTTTGTAAGTATAAAATCGATAATTAATTATGATAAATGTAGTTTTAGCAGACGACCATGTTTTAGTAAGAGATGGTATAAAAGCACTTTTAGAAGATCAATCAGGAATTACTGTAATTGATGAAGCTTCTAATGGAAAAGAAGCTTTAGAAGTTATAGCCAAAAATAAACCACATGTTTTAATTATAGACATTCGTATGCCAGAAATGAATGGTATTGAGGCGGTTTCAGAAGTAAAAAAACATTTTTCTGATGTAAAAACATTAATGCTTTCTATGCACGATTCAGAAGAATACGTTGTAAAATCTATACAAGCTGGTGCAGATGGTTATTTGTTAAAAGGAGCAAGTAAAGAAGAGTTTTTAAAAGCCGTGATAAAAGTAGCTTCTGGCGGTAAATATTTTACAGGTGATGTTTCTTCTATTATAATGAATAATTTTGTTAACGGAAACGCAACTAATTTAGAAGTTTCAAAAAAAGTAAGTACAGGGCTCCCCTTTAAATTAACCAAAAGAGAAAGACAAATTTTAGATTTGGTTTTAGAATTAAAAAATAATAAAGACATTGCTGATGAACTCAAAATCAGCAAGAGAACTGCAGAAGTACATCGTTTTAATTTAATGAAGAAATTAGAGGTAAAAAATCTAATGGAATTAACCAATAAGGTTAAAGAATATCAATTAATATAATTATTAAGGTAGAGTAGTTTTTTAAAACAATCTTTTTTTAACGTCAATTTTACAATATCCTTAAAATGAGTATTGTGTAATTGTTGATTTCCTAATAATTAGAATATACGTATTTTTTATACTTAAAATTAAGTATTTATACTTAGTTTTGTAATATAAATATATGTATTATGTCTACTTTAGCTCAAGAAAAAGCAACAAAACTAAGTCTGTTTAATTTTAAAAATGTATCCACTCGTACTTTTTGGATTACATCTATTTCATTTTTTATGTGCTTTTTTGCCTGGTTTGGTATTGTGCCTTTTATGCCAGATGTTGTAAAAGATTTAGGTTTAACACCAGATCAAAAATGGAATTCTATCATTTTAGCGGTTTCAGGAACCGTCTTTGCGCGTTTACTAATAGGTAAATTATGTGATAAATATGGGCCAAGATTATGTTATACTTGGTTGTTAATGTTAGGTGCAATTCCTGTTATTTTATGTGGTTTAGTGCAAACGCCAACTCAGTTTTTGGTTTGTAGATTATTTATCGGTTTTATAGGAGCGTCTTTTGTAATTACACAAGTGCATACTTCATTAATGTTTGCACCAAATATTGTAGGTACTGCAAATGCAACTTCTGCAGGTTGGGGTAATTTAGGTGGTGGAGCAAATAGATTAGGGATGCCTTTAATTGCGGGAGCAGTTGTAGCATTTGGTGTTGCAGATGCAGAAGCTTGGAGATATTCTATGGTTATTGCAGGTGTTGTTTGTTTTTTAATGGGTATTGTTTATTTCTTTTTTACACAAGATACTCCAAAAGGAAATTTTAAAGAATTAAAAGCTTCAGGAGAAATAGTTACTGCTAAAAAAGATCAGATTGGTTTTTTAGAGGTTTTAAAAGATTATAGAGTTTGGATTCTTTTTGTGGTTTATGCAGCAAGTTTTGGAATTGAATTAACAGTTTACGGAACTATGGATGATTACCTTCAGAATACGTTCCAATTAGAAAGAGTTACTGCTGGTAACATTGTGCTTTCATTTGCTTTAATGAATATTTTTGCAAGAACTTTAGGTGGCTTTTTTGGTGATAAATTTGGGAAATTAAAAGGATTAAGAGGTCGAGTTTTATTCTTGTCTTTTATCTTAACCATACAGGGTATTATGTTGATTTCCTTTTCGGGAGCATCAAGTATAATTTTAGGAATTGTTTTATTAATTTCTTTTAGTTTAAGTGTGCAAATGGCAGAAGGAGCTACATTTTCTGTAGTGCCATTTATCAATAAAAAAGCAATTGGTTCTGTTTCTGGTATTGTTGGTGCAGGTGGTAATGTTGGTGCTTTTTTAGCAGCAATGTTATTAAAATCAAAATCTGCTGTAGCAGAAAAAGCAGCTATTGCAGCTAATGAAGGTTTGGGAGAAGAAGCAATTAAAGCAGCTCAATCTGTAGCTTCTTCAAGCGCAGTTTCTAGTGGGTATTTATTAATTGGTTTTGTGGTAATTGCAACAGCAATTGTTTCTTTAACTATTAAGTTTTCTAAAGAAGATGAATACTCAGAAGCTCCAGAAAAAGTAAAAGAAATAGCACCAGAATTGGTAATTGTAAAATAAAGAATTACAGTTGTTGTATTCTTAATCAGAAAAAAATATTTTTTTTTGATGTAAAACCAACTAAACTATTTTAAGTTATTAAGAATAATAAAGTCAATGTTTGGTTTGTGAAAATTTAATGTCGTATTTAGTGTAAAATCTTTGTCTATATGATTAAAAATGAAGTAAAAACAACGTGTTCTTATTGTGGGGTAGGTTGTGGTATTATCGTAAAAAAAGACATAAACAACAAGGTTTTTGTTGAAGGAGATAAGGATCATCCTGTAAATAAAGGAATGTTATGTTCTAAAGGAATGAATTTGCATTATGTTGCAAATGATGTTTCTGATAGAATTTTATATCCAGAAATGCGTTGGTCTCGTTCTCATCCTAGAGAAAGAGTTTCTTGGGATACAGCTTTGGATAGAGCTGCAAACGTATTTAAATCCATCATAAAAAAACACGGGCCAGATTCAGTGGCTTTCTATGTTTCTGGACAAAGTTTAACAGAAGAATATTACATCGCAAATAAATTAACCAAAGGTTTTTTAGGTACTAATAATATAGATACAAACTCTCGTTTATGTATGAGCTCTGCAGTTGTGGGGTATAAAAAAACTTTTGGAGAAGATAGTGTGCCAGTTTCTTACGAAGATATAGAATTAGCTGATTGTTTTTTAATAACAGGTGCAAATCCTGCTTGGTGTCATCCCATATTATTTAGAAGGATAGAGAAAAGAAAAGAAGAAAACCCAAATGTAAAAATTATAGTAATTGATCCTCGTAGAACAGATTCTGCAAATTTTGCAGATTTACATTTGCAACTAACTCCAGGTACAGATGTAGTTTTATATAATGCAATTGCAAGGCGTTTGTATAAAAGAGGTTTAATTGATGAAGATTTTATTAAAAAACATACTCAAGGTTTTGAAGATTATAGAAAAATAATTTTAGATACAAATCTTAAAAAAGCTTCAAAAATATGTGGAGTTTCTGAAGATGATATAGAAAAAGCAGCAGAAATTATTGGGTTATCTAAAGGCTTTATAAGTATGTGGGCAATGGGTTTAAACCAAAGTGTTATAGGTACAGATAAAAATACATCACTTTTAAATTTATCCTTAATAACAGGTCAAGTTGGTAAGCCTGGTTCAGGTCCATTTTCTTTAACAGGTCAGCCAAATGCAATGGGTGGTCGTGAAGTTGGTGGAATGGCTAACCTTTTAGCAGTTCATAAAGATTTAGGAAACGAAGAACATAGAAGGGAAGTTGCGCAGTTTTGGGGAGTAGAAAAAATATCGCCAAAACCTGGCTTAACAGCAACAGAAATGTTTGATGCTTTAGAGCGCGGAAAGTTAAAAGCGGTTTGGATAGCTTGTACAAATCCGTTAGTAAGTATGCCAAATTCACATCAAATAGAAAAAGCAATGGCAAATTCTAAGTTTGTTGTAGTACAAGAAATTTCTCATAAATCAGATACTGTAAAATATGCAGATTTGGTTTTACCAGCTGCAGCTTGGTTAGAGAAAGAAGGTACAATGACAAATTCTGAACGTAGAATATCTTATTTGCCAAAAGAAATAGATGCTCCAGGAGAAGCAAGACCAGACGTAGAAATTTTTTGTGATTTTGCACAAAGAATGGGTTTTAGAGGCTTTAATTATAATAGTACTGCAGAAATATATGATGAATATGCATCTATGACTAAAGGCACAAATATTGATGTTTCTTTTTTAAATTACGATCGTTTAAAAAATGAAGGTACTTTTCAATGGCCAGTAAATGAATATCGTCATTCTGGTACACCTCGTCTTTTTGAAGATAAAAAATTCTATACATCATCTCAAAAAGCAATTTTTAATGTTCCATCAACCATAGAAAATACATCAGTAAAAACGAATCAAGATTATCCATTAATACTTACAACAGGTCGTATTCGAGATCAATGGCACACCATGACAAAAACAGGTAAAGTATCGCGCTTAAAAACGCATTACCCAAAACCTGTTCTAGAAATTAATCCTGTTGATGCGTATTTAAATGGTATAAAAGATGGCGATGTTACAGAAATTAAAAGCGCAAATGGAGTAGTTAGAGTGCGTGCGAAAATTACAGATGCTATAAAAGAAGGTGTTGTTTTTTTACCTATGCATTGGGGTAAAGTTTTAAAAAGTAATTTAAATAGAGCAAACAATTTAACAAATACACATATAGATCCTGTTTCTAAAGAACCCGATTTTAAATTTACTTCGGTTTCAGTTTCTAAATACAAAAAAGCCAAAGAAAAAATAATTGTAGCTGGTGCAGGTGCAGCTGCTTTTCGATTTTTACAGAATTATAGAGATTATAATCAAGTTGATGAAATTCACGTGTTTTCTAAAGAATCGAATTTGTTTTATAATCGTGTTTTGTTGCCAGAATATATTACAGAAGAATTGACTTGGCAGCAATTATTAAAGATTAAAAATGCTGAATTAAGTAATTTAGACATTCATATTCATCCAGAAACTTTAATTGATAAGATTGATAAAGAAACTAAAATAGTTACAGATTCAAATGGTGAAACGCATACTTTTGATAAGTTAATTTTAGCCACTGGTAGTAGGGCTTTTATACCAAAAGATGTACAAATAGATTTACCTGGTCGTTTTACAATGCGTAATAAAAGTGATGCTGATGAATTTAAAAAATACTTAGAAAATACAGGTTTGCCTCCAGAAGAGCAACATGTAGTTATTGTGGGTGGAGGTTTATTAGGTTTAGAATTGGCTGCAGCAATGAAGCACAAGAATGTGAAAATTACAATTGTGCAAAGAGCATCAAGATTAATGGAGCGTCAATTAGATAAAATTTCTAGTAAATTATTGTCTTTGGATGTGCAAGAAAGAGGAATTCAAATTTATTTTGATAATGAAGTAAGTACTGTTTTTGATGATGATGAAACAGGTGAATTAACCATCAACCTAAAATCAGGAAAATACATTACAGCCAATGCAATTGTGTATGCAATTGGTACAAGACCAAATATAGAAATTGCAAAAAATAATGGAATTGTTTGTGGTAGAGGTGTAAAAGTAAATCAGCATTTACAATCTTCACATCCAGATATTTTTGCTATCGGAGAAATTGCAGAATTTAACAATCAATTATTTGGTATTACATCTGCAGCAGAAGAGCAAGCAGGAATTTTAGCCAATTTTATTGCAGGTGATATTAGTGAATCTTATAAAGGTTCTGTGTTAATGAATATTCTAAAATTCAATGATTTAAACCTCTGTTCAATAGGTGAAATTAAAGTGCCAGAAAACGATAATAGCTATGAGGAAATCATTTTTACAGATATGTCTAAACGATACTATAAAAAGTGTATTGTTAAAGATGATCTTTTAATTGGGGCTGTTTTAATGGGCGATAAAAACGAGTTTGCAGAATTCAAAACAATGATAGAAAGCAAAATCGAAATGTCTGATAAAAGAGATACATTATTAAGAGGTTCTTCTAATGATGTGCCAATGTTGGGTGAGCTAGTTTGTTCTTGTAGTCAAGTGGGTGCAGGTAATATAGAAGAGGCAATTGCTGGTGGTTGCACAAACTTTACAGAATTATGTAATAAAACAGGTGCTGGTTTAGGTTGTGGAAGTTGTAAAACTGAGGTAAGAGAAATTTTGAATAACGCAAAAGTAAAGGTATGAGCAAGCAATTGAATCGAGTTATTGTAAAAGGTGGTGTTTTATCTCCAGGAGAACTAAAATACATTTGCGAATCTGTAGAAAGTTTAGGTCAAAAAACGATTTCTTTTGGTTCTAGACAGGATATTTTATTGCCCAAAAAAGTTAAAAAAGAAGATTTATCTCAATTTGATAAATTACGAGTGGTAGAAGCAGACGAGGTTGGTATAGAAAATATTATGTCTTCTTATGTTTGTGCAGATATTTTTCCAAGTACTTCTTGGTTAACAGGAGATCGATACTTGTATATTTTAGAACAATTCCGATCAAAATCTACCTTAAAAATAAATATTACAGATCCAAAACAACGTTTAGTGCCTTTATTTACAGGGCATATTAATTTTATTGCTTCAGAACACGAAGATTATTGGTATTTGTACATCAGACTTCCTGGTTGGGATGAAATAAAAATGTATCCTGCTTTAATTTATTCTTGGGATTTAGATAAAATTGAAACAACAATAGAAAACATTTTAAAAGAAGAACCAGAAACTATTGAAACTATTTTCGAGTTGGTAAACGATGCTTTAGACGCAAATAATAGAACTGTTGATAAGCCTTTAGAAGTCCCTTTTTATCCTTTTCCGTATTTTGAAGGGATGAATAAAATAGGATCAGATAAATATTGGTTGGGTTTATATTGGAGAAATAATAAGTACGATATTTCTTTTCTAAAGGAAATGTGCGAATTATGTTCAGAAAATAAGATAGGTAAAATTTCAATTACACCATGGAAATCTTTTATTGTAAAAGGTATTCCAAGAGAATCTAAATTGATTTGGGAAAAATTTTTAGGTAAAAGAGGTATCAATGTTCGTCATTCAATGTTAGAGTTAAATTGGCATTTGCCAGTATCCAATAAAGATGCATTAAATTTAAAAAAATACTTAGTTGCTAATTTCGATCAAAATGATATTAGTACTTATGGATTAACATTTGCGATTACAAACTATAGCAAAGCTTCTTATTATTTTACATCTATAGTAGTTCAGAAAAATAAGCAACCAGAAATGATTGGTAATTTTCAAACAAGAGATACTTATAATTTATTGTATGCTAAAGACTTTGATCCTAATACAAGGCAATATATTATGCACGTTCAAGATGTTGATAAAGTTGAATTACCTGGTTTGTTGATGGAATTAAGTCAGTTGTATTTTGATGATTTAGGTAGTGAAAAAGAAGATGAAAAAGGCGCAGAAATTAAAAAAGAACAGATAGAATTAGAAGTGTATCAGTGTCAAGATTGTTTCACTATTTATGATGAAGCTTATGGAGATGTAACACAAAATATAGCTGCAGAAACCTTATTTTCTGAATTACCAATAAATTATGAATGCCCACTTTGCGAAGCTCCTAAAAGTAATTTTGAAAAAGTGGTATTGGTAAAATAAATATAGAAATTAGAAAACTTTGGCACTGAATCAAAACATAGCATTAAAAAACACAAGAAAAGTAATAAACGATTTTTCTTGTATGTCTTGTACTAATGCTAATTGTTTGATTAAAAAAAATATATATAACTTAATAAATCCTTCTTTTGTTGATAATAAAAAATCGCTCAGATGTAAAAAAGGGCAACAATTTATTATTGAAGGAGCACCTGTAAATGGCTTATTTTTTATTTTAAAAGGCACAGTAAAAGTTTTTAGAACAGGTATTAATGGTCGTGAGCAAATTGTGCGTTTTGCGAAAGAAGGTGAAATTATTGGGCATAGAGGTTTTGGTACAGAAGAGTATTATTCTATTGGAGCTATTGCCTTGCAAGATACAATTTTGTGTTATTTTTCTAAAACGGATTTACAAGAAGCTTTGTTAGAAAATCCGAAGTTTGCTTATGACATGATGTTGTTTTATGCTAACGAACTCAATAGAAGTGAATCTAAAGTAAAATCTATTTCACAAATGACGGTTCGTGAACGAGTTATAGATACTTTATTGTACATCAACAGAAAATTTGGAGATTTAAGAGGGTTCTTAAACTTGCCTTTAAGTAGAAAGGAGTATGCAGATTATGCAGGTACCACAGAAGAGCAGGTAATTCGCGTTTTTTCTTTGTTAAAAAAAGAAGGTTTAATTATTGCAAAAGGCAAAAAGATTGGTATAACAAATGTACAAGCTCTTAAAAACGAGATTAGTGAACATAATTACTATTTAGATTCATAAAATTAATATATCTTAAATTAATTATTTAAATAAAAAGTCTTTCAGTTTATCAATTGAAAGACTTTTTTACGTAGTAAAATTAGCTTAAAATAAGTATAACTAAATAGTACTTAGTCTTTAATTTATATTTTAAAATATTGTTTGTTAATGTTTTGTAAAAATTATATGTTTTTTGGCAGGTTTTAATATGTTTTAAAAAGAGGTTTTAGTATGTGTAATATCATAAGTTGAAATAAGAACTAGGTATATATTTGTTAAAAAAATAAGTATTAATACGTAGATTACTAAAACTTACGAAACAATGAAAGCTCTATTCAAAAAAACAATTTACATTTTACCTGTAGCAATGTTACTATTTGCTTGTGGTGGTAAAGGAACAAAAAAAGAAATAACAACAGAAGTTGTAACAGCATCAAAAACAAAACAATTAGATATAGAAAAACCACAATTAACTTTCGGTTTTATCAAATTAACAGATATGGCTCCTTTGGCAATTGCTAAAGAAAAAGGTTTTTTTGAAGATGAAGGTTTATTTGTTTCTGTAGAAGCACAATCTAACTGGAAAAATGTTTTAGACAGAGTTATTGATGGTCAATTAGATGGTTCTCATATGTTAGCAGGTCAGCCAATTGCAGCAGGTGCAGGTTTTGGTCGTCAAGCAAAATTAGTTACTCCTTTTTCTATGGATTTAAATGGAAATGGAATTACAGTTTCTAATGATGTTTGGTCTAAAATGAAACCAAATGTACCTGCGGATAGTGATGGAAAACCAATTCATCCTATTAAAGCAGATGCTTTAAAACCTGTAATTACAGAATATAAAAACTCAGGAAAAGCATTTAAAATGGGAATGGTTTTTCCTGTGTCTACACATAACTACGAAATTAGATATTGGTTAGCAGCAGCAGGGATTCATCCAGGTATGTATACTAAAGAAAATGTACAAGGACAGATTGATGCAGAGGTTTTATTATCTGTAACTCCACCACCACAAATGCCAGCAACTTTAGAAGCAGGTACCATTTTTGGATATTGCGTAGGAGAACCTTGGAATCAACAAGCAGTATTTAAAGGAATTGGAGTTCCTGTAGTTACAAACTACGATATCTGGAAAAACAACCCAGAAAAAGTATTTGTAATGACAGAGAAATTTATTGAAGAAAATCCAAATACAGCAATTGCAGTTACTAAAGCTTTAATTAGAGCTGGTAAATGGTTAGACAAGCCAGAAAACAGAAAAGAAGCAGTACAGATTTTATCTATGAGTCAATATGTAGGAGCGCCAGTAGAAGTTTTAGCAAACTCAATGACAGGTACTTTCGAATTTGAAAAAGGTGATAAAAGAGATATGGAAGATTTTAATGTATTCTATAAGTACAATGCTACTTATCCTTTTTATTCTGATGGAATCTGGTTTTTAACTCAAATGAGAAGATGGGGACAAATACCAGAAGCTAAAACTGCAGATTGGTATTCTTCAACAATCAAAGATATTTATAGACCAGATATCTGGAAAAAAGCAGCAGCTCTTTTAATAGAAGAAGGTAACATACCTGCAACAGATATTCCTACAACAGATGGTTATAAACCAGCAACAGCAGATTTTATTGATGGTACTACTTACGATGCAAAAGATCCAATAGGTTATATCAACAGTTTTTCAATAGGAAATAAAGACAAAAAGTAAAAAATTGTAGTTCAGTCTGTCATTTTGAGCAAAATGAAATGAAGTAGAAAATCTTACAGTAGATTTCATCACTTTGGTCAAAATGACATCCAAACTTAATTAAGAAAACTATCATTAATTACACTAATATTATGAAAGCAAGTTTAACATTAGGAAAAGTATCTAATTTTATAGGACTAGGTTTTTTTACAACATTAAAAGATCTATTTACTGGAAAGCTAGATAAAGAAGATTTTAAAAATTTACTACGCAAGTTTATTGTTCCACTTGCTTCCATTTTATTGTTCTTTCTTTTATGGCATTTAGGGGCAAAATCTTTATACAATATAGAGGCAGAATATAAAATTGAAAAAGCGTTACAAGATCAAGGGCAAGCAGCAGCAGATGCTTTAACAGCTTGTATTGCTTCTGGTGAATCTAGTTGTCAGCCAAATACCTTGCCTTCTCCTAGTCAGGTTTGGGATTCTTTTCAATCTTTATTAAGAGATCATAATATTATTAGTGCAGACAAAGCTGCATTTGCAGAAAAAACTGCAGCTTTAAATGCTAAAAGAATTGCTGCTGGTAAAGATGCAATTGTTTATACGGGTAGACCATCTTTTGTAGATCAAATATATAGAAGTTTACAAACCGTATTTGCAGGTTTTTTATTAGCATTAGTAATTGCTGTTCCTTTAGGAATCTTTATTGGGTTAAGTCCTACTTTAAAAAGTGCTTTTAACTGGTTTATTCAAATCTTTAAACCAGTATCTCCAGTTGTTTGGTACTTGTTAGTTTTTATGATTGTAAAAACGTTACTAATTGGTTCTGCAGATGATAGTTCATTTACAATTTCATTTATAAGTGTTGGTTTATGTTCTATGTGGGCAACTTTAGTAAACACAGCAATGGGAGTTTCTTCTGTAGATAAAGATTATATAAATGTTGCAAAAGTTTTAAAATTAGGAACTTTTCAAAAGATATTTAAAGTAGTATTACCTTCATCTTTACCATTAATTTTTACGGGATTAAAAATCACGTTGTCAGTTGCTTGGATGGTTTTAATTGCCATTGAACTTTTGGCACAGAGTCCAGGTTTAGGATTGTTTGTTTGGGAAGAATTCCAGAATGGAGCTAACGATTCTAATGCAAAAATTATTGTTGCAATGTTTGTTATAGGAATCATTGGTTTCTTGTTAGACAGATTAATGTTAACAATTCAAAACTGGGTTTCATTTGATAAAACTGATGCAATTTAATAATTAGTTCAACAATTAAACATCAAAAAAAATGGCATATTTAGAGCTTAATAATATTTGCAAAACCTATGGAAATGATGGGGATGAAACTGAGGTTTTATCTAATATAAACCTTAAAATAGAAGAAGGTGAATTTGTTGCAATTGTTGGTTTTACAGGAAGTGGAAAAACAACGTTAGTAAATTTAATAAATGGGTTAATAGAACCAACAAGTGGTGAGGTTTTGTTTAAAGGAGAACCTGTAAATGGTACAAGCCATGAAAGAGGAGTTATTTTTCAGAACTACTCATTATTACCTTGGTTAACTGTTGGTCAAAATGTATTTATGGCAGTAAAAGAAGCTTTTCCAAAGAAAAATAAGGCAGCATTAAATGAAATAGTTGCTAATTATGTTGAAATGGTGAGTTTAACACCAGCCATAAATAAAAGACCTAATGAGTTATCAGGTGGAATGCGTCAAAGAGTTGCAGTGGCAAGAGCTTTAGCAATGAAACCAGAGATGATTATTATGGATGAACCTTTAGGTGCTTTAGATGCTTTAACTCGTGGAAATTTACAGGATGAAATTTTAAATATTTGGGGAAAAGATAAAAGAACAGCTTTGTTAATTACAAATGATGTAGATGAAGGAATTTATATGGCAGATAGAATTATTCCATTACGTCCAGGGCCAAATGCAACTTTAGGTCCAGAGTTTAAAATTGATTTAGAGCGTCCTAGAGACAAAACAGAAATGAATGATAATCCTAATTTTAAGAAAACTCGAAATGAAATTATTGAGTATTTAATGGATATTGGAAATGAGCGTAAATCTGTGGCTAAAGAAGAAATAATACTTCCAGATTTAGTTCCTAAGGATTTTGTTAACCAGTTTAAATTTGGAAACTAATGAGTATGATAACAAAAAGTACAACTACCAAAAATGTAATAGAAAACGGCCTTTTTCCTTCTAGTGAAGTGATGTTGGATTTAAAGAACCTAAAAAAAGTATATCCTACTCCAAAAGGTGATTATGTGGTTTTAGAAGATTTGAATCTTCAGATAAAAAAAGAAGAATTTGTTACCATTATTGGGCATTCTGGTTGTGGTAAAACAACGATGCTTTCTATGATTGCAGGATTAAACCCAATTTCTGGAGGAAACATTTCTGTACTTGGTAAACATATAAAAGGACCAGGACCAGATAGAGGTGTTATTTTTCAATCGCCAAGTTTAATGCCATGGATGACTTCTTTACAAAATGTATTGTTAGGCGTAAATCAAGTTTTTCCTGATGCAACAAAAGCACAAAGAAATGATGTTGCAAAATATTATTTACAAAAAGTTGGTTTAGAAGATTCTTTTCATAAAAAAGCAAGCGAATTATCTCAAGGAATGCAGCAAAGAGTTGGTATTGCCAGAGCATTTGCAATTAAACCTAAAGTACTTTTATTAGATGAACCTTTTGGAATGTTAGATTCTTTAACAAGAGGAGAATTACAAGATATATTAATTGAAATCTGGAATAAAGAAAAAATTACTGCTGTAATGATTACTCATGATGTTGATGAAGCCATCTTTTTAGCAGATAGAGTAGTAATGATGACAAGTGGTCCCAAAGCAAAAATAGGAGACATTTTAGATATCAATTTTGAAAGACCAAGAACAAGAAAATCAGTTTTAGAACACGACGATTATTACAAATACAGAAAGCATTTAATAGACTTTCTAGAACATTAAAAAATAAAATAGTGATATTTATAGAGTTAAAAACATCTGATTTGTCATAAATAAGATATTTTTGTCTTTTTATATTGCGCCTTTAAATATATATTAATTTAATACTAAAAATAGAATAAAAATGAAAAAACAATACATAATATTAGCGCTAATGTTGGTGAGTTGTCAGTTTATAAACGCACAATTTACTCTAGATGGAGAATTTAGACCACGTACAGAGTATAGAAATGGATTTGGAAATTTAATAACGGATGGAACAGATGCTGGTTTTGGGATTTCAACAAGAGTAAGACTGAATACAAGTTATATGACAGATAATTATTGGTTTTATGTTAGTTTACAAGATGTAATGGTTTGGGGAGAAAACAGACAGATTTTACCTTACGATCAAAATAATTCTTTTGCAGTTTTTCAAGCTTGGGCAGAACTTAAGTTAGGAGAAAATACATCTACAAGAATTGGTCGTCAAGTTTTATCTTATGATGATCAAAGAATTTTAGGGGGATTAGATTGGGCACAGCAAGGTAGAAATCATGATGCTGCTTTATTAAAACATGTAAAAGGAAACTTTATGTTAGATTTTGCACTAGCATTTAATCAAGATTATTCAAATCCAACTGGTTTTCAGTCAGTAGGAACTGCATACAACACAACAGGTTATTTCTCATATAAAACAATGCAGATGTTATATATGAAACAAAAATGGGATAAAATTACTGGTAGTTTATTACTATTAAATAATGGTTTTCAAGAGTATGATGTTAATAATGCTGCAGATGGAGTAAGTAATTTACAAACATTAGGAACGCATTTAAACTATAAGGAAGGAAAAATTGGTTTAGCTGCAAATGCATATTTACAAACTGGAAAACGTCAAGGAAAAGTTGATGTAAAAGGTGCTTATTTATTAGGTTTAGATGCAACTTATAAAGTAACATCTAAATTAAGTTTAGGTTTAGGTGTAGAGGCTATTAGTGGAAACGATGGTGGAGTTGGGGAAACAGGAGCTTTCTTTCCTTTATATGGAACAAATCATAAGTTTAACGGGTTTATGGATTATTTTTATGTAGGTAATCATGCAAATTCTATTGGTTTAGTAGATTTTCATGTAAGTGCGAATATTTCTTTAAATAAATCTTCAAGTTTAATGGTAAAAGCTCTTAATTTTAGAGGAGAACAAGCGTTAGCAAGTGGAGAAAAATCTTTAGGAACTGAAGTAGATTTAGTTTACAAAAAGAAATTTAAAGGATATGCATTAGTTCTTGGATATTCTCAAATGTTTGCAAGTGATGGAATGTATGAGTTAAAAGGAATTGCAAAAACTGCTGCTGCAGGAACTCAAAATTGGGCTTGGGCAATGTTAGTAATCAAACCAAAATTTTTAACCGGAAAATAATAGTAAAAAACGTTTAAAAACAAAACACCCTTAAAAATTTATAAAATAAATTTTTAAGGGTGTTTTTATTATCTTAATTATTCTTTATAGAGAATAGCTTAAACCAAATAACCAGTAAGATTGTAGTTTATTATCTACAGTATTAAAAGTTTCTGCAGGATTAGAAATTAAAGCATTATTTAAAGCTTCTTGTTTATTTTTTCTTAAACCAAGCTCAAAGCCTAAACCAATTCCTTTCCATATAGTATATCCAAAAGAGTTTGTAAATGTCCAGTTAGAAAAATCACCATCTTTATAGCTTTGAAACATAGATAAGTTAGATTTTACACTTAAACCTCCGTATTTTTTGGTGTAATCTGCTACTATCTTAGCACCTAAAGAAGATTCGAAAATACTACCAGAATTACTGAAAACAAAATTGTAGTTTCCTGGGTGTATTACAACAACTAAATTGTTTGTAGGTGTCCATGTTGCACCTACCCCAAGATCTAAAAATCCAGGATCATTAAAATTATCTATTAAAGTTGTTCTGTATTCTGCTAAACCAGAAATTGCCCATTTTTTATTTAATCTTTTACCATATAAAGAAGAGATTGTAAAAACATCTGTTGCGGTTTCAAAATCTTCATCACCAGTTACACCAGGAGTTTTGTCATCTAACTTTACCCAACCTAAGTTAATTGCCGCAGAGTTTCTCCAGAAAAAATCATTTTGAATTAAGTTGGCATAACCATTAATTGTAACGCCAATATTACCTGCAGATGCATCTGGTGCTGTTCTAGAATACCAATTGTTAAAGCCAGATAAACTAGCACCAATTGTACCAAAAGCACCTTTTCTCCAACCTGGAAGTGCGTCTATTTTGCCTTGTAAAGCTTTTGCTTTTGATTGTAATTTAGCAATTGAATCTTTTTTAGAAGCTAATGTTTTTTTAAGTTCATCAGCAGTTTGTGCGTTTATAGATAAACCTATAAAAACGAACAATAATAGGATTGATAATTTTTTCATTATTAAAATTTAAAATATTTGATTAAGTAATCTTTCTAGTTTAGACCTAAAAAGTTTTAATAAGTCACTTTTTCATGGAAATTATAATTAAGTCCCATACCAAAAAGTTGCCTAAATTGAATTTTTCCAGATGAATTATCATCAATAATTGTATGAAAAGTCATCTGCATTTTTATAAACTTATTTACCTTAAAACGGATATTTGATTGGTAGTCTAAGTCAATGTTTTGAGGGTTTTCTAAATAATCAGAATAGAGAGCTACAATGTTTTCCATTTCTATATTTTCCATCAGAGAAAATTTAGAATATCCTGTAAGATTAAAACCTAAACTAAATACAGAATTTTTGCCTTCTTCTACACCAAATTTTCCAGAAAATTCATCATTTACAAAAGTAAATCTAGCTGTTGCTGGAGCTATATTTACATTTAAATTGTCAGATTTTTTCCAAAGCATTCCTGGTCCATAACTTAAATATGCAGGAGAAAAGAAGTTAGAAACTGGTGTTTTAGGTTCTGTTTTGTAGTTGTAACCTTCTGAGTATTGGGTTTTAAAATTTGTAAAGAAAGAAAAAAACCAATAATCTTTAGATTTTAAACCTAAAAGGGAATTAAATTCAAAACGGTCATCAGTTTTACGATATCCTTTTTCGCTTAAATGGCTTAAACCATAACCGGTTATAATTCTTGTGTCCCAGTTTAAGTTTTTGTGTTTATGATTAATGTCGTAGTTAATATTTATGTTACCAGCAATAGTGTTTTCTCCTCCAGAAACCCAATTGGTAAATGAAGATTGATTAAAAATAAATGCAAATCTTCCTTGTATTTTCCATTTAGGAGTAGGCAGTGGTTCTTTGTCTTTCTTTTTTTGCGCAGAAAAAGTTACTGAAAATAAAATGCAAAAAAGTAAGAAAAAGTTCTTCAAATTTTTATTCTTTGGTATACAAAAATAACAATATCTCATAAAAATTAAAATTATTTTTTAGATTTATAAAGAGGAACTGTAGAACAAGCTTCACCAAACATAATGCTTTTTGCAATTGGTTGTAATTTTGCAATTAAAAAACTGTAAGCAGAATTTGGGATTGGTTTATTTGCACAACCTTTTATAATAACTGGTTTGTCAGCAAAGTCTCTTAAATCTAAAAACTCCATTAATTCTTGATAAATAACAGTTTCAAGCAAAACTAAATCGCCAATAACAACTTTATTTGCATAAGGTGTTAATTCTGATGCTACTAACATAAAAGCCCAAGAAGGAATAATTGCATCTGCAGAACAAGTTATAGCAACAAAAGAATTTTTGTATTCAGACCAATTATGTTCACTAACAGATTTTCTAAAATCTTTTTCTTTTAAAATAATTTCTTGAAATAACCAGTCTTTAATATCTAAAAGAACTCTTTTTCCTTCAGGATAAATTTCCTCAAGATCAAAAGTCATTAGTTTGCTATTAGATACCCTATTTATTATTTCTTCTTGCATTATTAAGGTTTTAAAATTGTTAATTTAATCTATCAGAATTAAATATTTTAACTAAATTAAAGCATTCCTAATTCTAACTTAGCTTCTTCGCTCATCATATCTTGAGTCCAAGTAGGGTCAAAAGTAATTTCAACTTCACAGTCGTTAATTTCTTTTAGTGTTTTTATTTTGTCTTCAACCTCTCTTGGTAAAGATTCTGCAACTGGGCAATTAGGTGATGTTAGTGTCATTAATATTTTTGCATTATTTTCTTCGGATACAAAAACATCATAAATTAAACCTAATTCGTAAATATCTACAGGAATTTCTGGATCAAAAATTGTCTTTAAAACTCTTACAATTTTATCTCCAATTTCTTCTAATTCTTTATCTGTCATTATGTTTATTCTTAATTATTTAATTTTGATTGTTGTGCAATTGCATACATTTTTATTTGTTTTACCATAGACACTAAACCATTTGCTCTGGTTGGCGAAAGATGTTCTTTTAAACCAATTTCATCAATAAAAGTAGTTTCTGCATTTAAAATATCTGTTGGTTTTTGATTTGAAAAAACGCGCAATAATAATGCCACAATTCCTTTGGTTAAAATAGCATCGCTATCTGCAGTAAATTTTATTGTGTTATTATTTAATTCAGAATATAGCCAAACTTTAGATTGGCAGCCTTTTATAAGATTTTCATCTAATTTATATTTATCATCAATAATTGGTAAAGATTTGCCTAGTTCTATAATATATTCATAACGTTCCATCCAATCATCAAACATAGAAAACTCATCAATAATTTCTTCTTGTATTTCTTTGATAGTCATTTTTTAAAGTTATTTTTGCGGCATCGTAGCCGTTTTATTAAAGGGGCAAAAATACGATAAAAAAGCATTTAAATGCTTGTTAAGTATAAAGTAAACTAATAGTTATTCTAGTTAGAATAATATTTAGAAATAGTAATTGATGTATTAAATTCCAATTTTACTTCTTTATTTATAGGTGTTAGAAGTGAAAAAAATAAAAAAAGTAACATGAGTAAATTATTAGCAGTTGGTACTGTAGCATTTGACGCAATTGAAACTCCTTTTGGTAAAACAGATAAAATTCTTGGAGGTTCAGGAACTTTTGTTGGGTTAGCGGCAAGTCAGTTTGGTGTAAAAACAGGAGTTGTTTCTGTTGTTGGTGGAGATTTCCCAGAATCATATTTAAAAATGATGAATGGCAAAGGAATTAATACTGATGGTATTGAAATTATAAAAGAAGGAAAAACTTTTTTCTGGAGTGGAATATATCATAATGATATGAATTCTAGAGATACTTTAATTACAGAATTAAATGTATTAGAAAAATTTGAACCTGTTGTTCCTGCTGATTTTAAAGATGCTGGAATTGTAATGTTGGGTAATTTACACCCATTAACACAAGCATCTGTTTTAGATCAAATGACAGAAAAACCAAAATTAGTAGTTTTAGATACTATGAATTTTTGGATGGATATTGCACTTGAAGATTTACATACTGTTCTTAAAAGAGTAGATGTAATTACCATAAATGATGAAGAAGCTCGTCAATTATCAGGCGAATATTCTTTAGTAAATGCAGCTAAGAAAATCCATGAAATGGGACCAAAATACGTGGTTATTAAAAAAGGAGAACATGGCGCATTGTTATTTAACGATGGCAGTATGTTTTATGCACCGGCTTTACCTTTAGCAGAAGTTTTTGATCCAACAGGAGCAGGAGATACTTTTGCAGGTGGTTTCTGCGGATATTTAGCAAAAACAGAAGATATTTCTTTCGAGAATATGAAAAACGCTATTATTTACGGTTCTAATTTAGCTTCATTTTGTGTAGAGAAATTTGGAACAGAACGAATGCAGGAGCTTACAGCAGATGAAGTTAAAGAGCGTTTGCAAGCGTTTAAAGATTTAACCCAGTTTGATATAACATTATCATAAATAAAAATCCGCGTCTAATAACGCGGATTTTTTTATACATAAAAAACAACAAAACCCCAGTTAAATGAGTGACGCAATTAAACACGAATGCGGAATTGCATTAGTTAGATTAAAAAAACCTTTACAGTTTTACAAGGATAAATATGGTTCTGCTTTTTACGGAATTAACAAAATGTATTTATTGATGGAGAAGCAACATAATCGTGGTCAAGATGGTGCTGGTTTTGCAAGTGTAAAATTTAATGTACAACCTGGTACAAGATATATTAGTAGAGTTCGTTCTAATCAATCGCAACCAATACAAGATATTTTTGCGCAAATAAATGGACGTTTAAATAGTGTTTTAGAAGAAAATCCTGATAAAAAAGACGATGTTGATTGGCAAGAAGAAAACATGCCTTATGTTGGAAATCTGTTTTTAGGACACGTTCGTTACGGTACTTTTGGTAAAAACTCTATAGAAAGTGTACATCCTTTTTTGCGTCAAAGTAATTGGAGACATCAAAACTTAATTGTTGCAGGGAATTTTAATATGACGAATTCTAAACAAATGTTAGAAGAGTTAATAGAGTTAGGTCAGCATCCAAAAGAAAATACAGATACTGTAACTGTTATGGAAAAAATTGGGCACTTTTTAGAAGCAGAAGTTTCTGATTTATATTTAAAAGCTAAAGAACAAGGTTTTAATAAAAAAGATGCATCGCCTTTTATTGAAGAAAATTTAAGTTTAAAAAATATTTTAAAAAGATCATCTAAAAATTGGGATGGTGGTTACGCAATGGCTGGTTTAGTTGGGCATGGAGATGCTTTTGTTTTAAGAGATCCAAACGGTATTAGACCTACCTATTTTTACGAAGATGATGAAGTAGTTGTAGTTGCATCAGAAAGACCAGTTATACAAACTGTTTTTAATGTTAAGATTACTGATGTAAAAGAATTAGAAAGAGGTCATGCGCTAATTATTAAAAAAAGCGGAACTACATCAATTGAAAAAGTTTTAGAGCCTAAAGAAAATAAAGCTTGTTCTTTTGAGCGTATCTATTTTTCTAGAGGAAGTGATGCAGGTATTTATGAAGAACGTAAAAATTTAGGAAAATATGTGTTTCCTAAGATTTTAACTGCAATAGATTCTGATATTTCTAACACCGTTTTTTCTTATATTCCAAACACGGCAGAAACTTCTTTTTATGGAATGACAGAAGCTGCTGAAGATGTTTTAAATGAACAAAAAACAGCAAAAATTTTAGAAGGCGGAAAAAATTTATCCGCAGAAAAAGTTACTCAAATTTTATCAGAAAGAGCACGTTTTGAAAAAATTGCAATTAAAGATGCGAAATTAAGAACTTTTATTGCTGATGATAGTTCTAGAGATGATTTGGTAGAACATGTTTATGATATTACGTATGGTGTTGTAAAACCTACAGATAACTTGGTTATTATTGATGATAGTATTGTGCGTGGAACAACTTTAAAGAAAAGTATTATTAGAATTTTAGATAGATTAGAGCCTAAGAAAATTGTAGTAGTTTCTTCTGCTCCTCAAATTCGTTATCCAGATTGCTATGGAATAGACATGGCAAGAATTGAAGATTTTATTGCCTTTAAAGCTGCATTAGAATTGTTAAAAGATCATAATAAATATCATGTTGTAGCAGATGTTTATCAAAAGTGTAAAAATCAACAAGAGAATGAAGATGTAGAGATTGTAAATTATGTAAAAGAAATTTACAGTTCATTTACTACAGAAGAAATTTCTGCTAAGATTGCTGAAATGTTAAAAACCGAAGATATTAAAGCCGATGTTGAGGTAATTTATCAAACTATAGAAGGTTTGCACAAAGCGTGTCCTGATCATTTAGGTGATTGGTATTTTACAGGTGATTATCCAACTCCTGGAGGTCATAGGGTTGTAAATCAGGCTTATATAAACTTTTATGAAGGGAATTCTAAAAGAGCTTACTAAAAGCTTTTAAAGAGTAAATAGTATAAAAAAAGCATCCAATTTTTGGATGCTTTTTTATGTATTTGAGTTCAAGTAAAATCACTTTTTTACTTGTGAGAAATACTTAAAGTAAAAACGTTACTTATTTTGCAGCTGCATATCTTTTTTCAGCTTCGTTCCAGTTAACTACTTTAAAGAAAGCGTTAATATAATCTGGTCTTCTGTTTTGGTAGTTTAAATAGTAAGCATGCTCCCAAACGTCTAATCCTAAAATAGGAGTTCCGCCACAAGTAACACCTGGCATTAATGGGTTATCTTGGTTTGGAGTAGAACAAACTTCTACTTTTCCTCCTGGTAATACACATAACCAAGCCCAACCAGAACCAAATTGTGTTGCAGCAGCTTTAGAAAAAGCTTCGATAAATGCATCTTTAGAACCAAAAGCAGCTTCGATAGCGTCTTTTAATTCGCCAGATAAATAACCTCTATCTTCTGGATTTAAAACGGTCCAAAATAAAGAATGATTATAAAAACCACCTCCATTGTTTCTTACAGCAGCATTACTCATATCTAAGTTGGTAAGAATATCTTCGATAGATTTTCCTTCTAAATTTGTACCTGCAATTGCGTTGTTTAAATTATTTGTATAACCTTGGTGATGTTTTGTATGGTGTATTTCCATAGTTCTTGCATCAATGTTTGGTTCTAAAGCGTCGTAAGCGTATCCTAATTCTGGTAATTCAAAAGCCATAATTGTATATTTTTTTCTGATTAAATTAATAATTGTTTTACAAATCTAACAATTAAAAAATGGTTTAACAAGTAGATTTCGTTTTGATAATTTATAGTTGAATAGAAAGGATTTATTCTCCATATTCACGCATAAATTCTTCAACTTTATCAACCATATTTTTACTTCCGCAAACAAAAGGTACTCTTTGATGTAATTCTGTTGGCACAACATCCATTGTTCGTGTATAGCCATCAGAAGATTTACCGTTTGCTTGTTCTGCTAAAAAAGCCATTGGATTACATTCATATAATAAACGTAATTTTCCGTTAGGATTTCTAGAACCTTTTGGATACATGTAAATTCCGCCTTTAATCATATTTCTATGAAAATCAGAAACTAAAGAACCAATATATCTACTTGTATAAGGTCTTTCTCCTTCTTCTTCCTGACAATATTTTATGTATTTTTTTATCCCAAGAGGAAAATCTAAATAATTTCCTTCATTTACAGAGTACATGTTTCCATCTTCTGGAAACTCCATATTAGGATGTGATAAATAAAAAGAACCAATTGCTGGGTTTAAGGTAAAACCATTTACGCCATCGCCGGTTGTGTAAACAATCATAGTAGAGGTGCCATAAACTACGTAGCCAGCAGCAACTTGTTCACTTCCTTTTTGTAAAAAATCTTCTAATTGAACTGGGGTTCCAACAGGAGTAACTCTTCTGTAAATAGAAAAAATTGTTCCAACAGAAACATTTACATCAATGTTAGATGAGCCATCTAAAGGGTCTATTAAAACAATATATTTATTTTGATGATTCTCATCGATACTGTTAATAGATATAAAACTATCTTCTTCTTCACTTGCAATTCCACAAACAATATTTCTACGTGTTAAAGTCTGTATAAATTTGTCGTTTGCATACACATCTAATTTTTGTTGATCTTCACCTTGAATATTAGTATCGCCAGCAGCGCCAATAATATCTACCAAACCGGCTTTGTTTACTTCGTGATTTACAACCTTAGCTGCTAATCTTATAGAGTTTAATAAACTCGAAAGTTCACCAGAACTGTATTTGAAAGCATGTTGGTTTTTAATAATAAATTCTCCAAGAGTTTGTTTTTGTGCAGTCATTTTTTTAATTAAAGTTGATTATACAAAGATGCTATTTTTTTTTTACTATACCGATTTAGTAATCAATGTTTTTACTAAAAAAAAAGGGTGTTTTATTATGAAAAGTATAAATTTTTAACAAATCAAAAATAAATGTGTAAAAAATATCAAATATTTTATTGAGATTTCAAAACCATTATCTTTGACCAAAATTAGTAGTAAATGGGTTTTATAATTAGACAAGGAGAAGAAAAAGACGCACAATCTGTATTAAATTTAATTACAGAATTGGCTGTTTTTGAAAAAGAACCAGATGCTGTAGAAATAACTGTAGACGATTTGTTAAAAGACGGTTTTTCTGATTCTCCAAAATTTAAACTTTTTGTAGCAGAAGAAGATAATGTTGTTATCGGAATTGCGTTATTTTACGAAAGATATTCTACTTGGAAAGGAAAAACAATTCATTTAGAAGATTTAATGGTAACAGAAAGTAAAAGAAAAATTGGTGCAGGAAAAGCTTTGTACACTGCTGTTTTAAAATATGCTTTTGAAAACAATTTTAAAAGAGTTGCTTGGGAAGTAATTGATTGGAATACAAATGCCGTTAATTTTTATAAAAGTACAGGAGCTACTTATTTAAACGATTGGTCTGTGGTACAAATGGACAAAGAAAATTTAGAAAAATATATTCAAAATAATTAAAATGAAAATTTTTAAGTTTGGTGGTGCATCTGTAAAAGATGCAGAAGGGGTAAAAAATGTTGCTTCAATCATTAAAAATGAAGGAGCAAAAGATACTTTAGTAGTAATTTCTGCAATGGGCAAAATTACAAATGCTTTTGAAGAAGTTGTAGATGCTTACTATAACAAATCAGAAGAATTACCAAGTAAATTAAGTTTTATAGAAGAATATCATAAAAATATTATGAGTTCTCTGTTTGATAAAGAAGATGAAGTTTACAGAGATGTTGATATTCTTTTTGGCGAATTAGGTTGGTTTTTGGCTAGAAATTCATCACAAAGATATAATTATGTATACGACCAAATTATTTGTTTTGGCGAGTTGTTATCAACCAGAATTGTAAGTGGATATTTATCTAAAATAGGCACAGAAAATACTTGGTTTGATGTGCGTAATTATATAAAAACCGATAGTAATTATAGAGACGCAAAAGTAGATTGGAAACTTACAGAAGCTATTATTACCAAAAAAGTTGATACTAATAAAATTAACATTACGCAAGGTTTTGTTGCAGCAAACGATACAGAAAATACTACAACTTTAGGTAGAGAAGGTTCAGATTATACAGCAGGAATTTTTGCATATTGCTTAAATGCCGAAAGCGTTACAATTTGGAAAGATGTAGAAGGTGTTTTAAATGCAGATCCAAGGGCTTTTTCTGATACTACTTTGTTAGAACAAATTTCTTATGAAGAAGCAATAGAAATGGCTTTTTATGGTGCATCTGTAATTCATCCAAAAACATTACAACCAATTCAGAAAAAGGAAATTCCTTTGTTAGTTCGTTCTTTTTTAAATCCTAAAAAAGCAGGAACAAAAGTATCTAAAGGAACTACTTTAGTACCTCATATACCTTGTTTTATTGTAAAGAAAAATCAGATTTTAATATCGATTTCTGCATTAGATTTTTCTTTTATGGTAGAGAATAATATTAGTTATATTTTTCAACAATTACACGAATATCAACTAAAAGTAAATTTAATTCAGAATTCAGCCATTAGCTTTTCTGTTTGTATAGATGATAAATTTAATAAGTTTGATGAATTTTATAATGAGCTAAAAGCGCAGTTTAGAATTGATGTTCAAAAAGAAGTAGATTTATTTACTGTACGTCATTTTGATGCAAAAGCTATAGCTGTAATTGAAGAAAAAGGAGCTTCTTTGCTAACGCAAATTAATAAAGAAACGTCTCAAATTGTTGTGAAAACGAATTAAAAAAAAGTTGCTTTACTTTTTTTAGTAAGTTTGCAAATGCGCGTCTAATTTTAATTTATGGCATTAGTAACATCTAAAGAAATTGCACAAGTAATAGGCTTAAAGAAATTTGGTTTTCTTGGTACTTTTATTGGTTGGATTTTATTAAAGATACTTCGCATTTCTGCGATTAATAGAATCTATGATAAAAATAAAAATAAGTCTGATTTAGATTTTTTAAACGGAGTTTTAGACGATTTTAAAATAAAATTTGAAATTCCAGAAGAAGATTTAAAAAGAATTCCAAAAGGTGGTGCTTTTATTACTATTTCTAATCATCCTTTAGGAGGAATAGATGGTATTTTATTGTTAAAACTGCTCATGGAAAAAAGAGCAGATTATAAAATTATAGCCAATTTTTTATTACATAAAATAGAGCCTCTAAAGCCTTATGTAATGCCTGTAAACCCTTTTGAAGATAGAAAGGATGCAAAATCTAGCCTTGCAGGTGTAAAAAAAGCACTGTTGCATTTAAGAGAAGGAAATCCTTTAGGTCTTTTTCCTGCAGGAGAAGTTTCTACATATAAAGATGGTAAGTTAAATGTAGATAAACCTTGGGAAGAAGGAGCTATTAAGTTGATTAAAAAAGCAAATGTTCCTGTAATTCCTATTTATTTTCATGCAAAAAATAGTACGCTTTTTTATTTTTTAGCAAAAATTTCTGATACTTTAAGAACAGCAAAATTACCATCGGAGTTAATGTCTCAAAGAGGTAAAATTATAAAAGTAAGAATCGGAAAACCAATTTCTGTAAAAGATCAAAATGAGTTTAAAGATATTACGTCTTTCTATGAGTTTATCAGAAAGAAAACTTACATGTTGGCAAATCCTTTTGAGAAAGCACATAAATTAATTTCTACTCAGAATATAAAAATACCGAAGAAACCTGCTAAAAAAATAACCACTCAAAGAAATTCAGAATTATTTGTTAAAGAGATAAATGCTTTAAGAGAAGCAGATGGACGTTTATTAGAAAGTAAAAATTACGAGGTGTTTTTTGCAAACGCCAAAGAGATTCCTAATTTATTACATGAAATTGGTAGATTGCGTGAAATTACTTTTAGAGAGGTTGGTGAAGGAACAAACAAATCTATCGATTTAGATAAATATGACAAGTATTATTATCACATGTTTTTATGGGATAGAGAAGCAAACTGTTTAGCAGGAGCTTACAGAATGGGACTTGGGAAAGAAATTTTTAAAAAATACGGAATCAACGGATTTTATATTCAAACCTTATTTAGGATAGAACCAGAATTGCATCAAATGATGAGCAATACCATAGAAATGGGACGTGCTTTTATTATTGCAGAATATCAGCAAAAACCAATGCCTTTATTTTTACTTTGGAAAGGAATTGTGCATGTTACATTGCGTTATCCAGAATATAAATACTTAATGGGTGGCGTTTCTATTAGTAATCAATTTTCTGATTTTTCTAAATCGTTAATGATTGAGTTTATGAAATCTCATTATTACGATCCATATATTGCACAATATATTTATCCGAAGAAAGAATACAAAGTAAAATTAAAAGATGCAGATAAAGATTTTGTGTTTGATTCTACAAAGGCAGACATGCAAAAGTTTGATAAAATTATTGATGAAATTGAACCTGGAGCATTAAGAATTCCGGTTCTAATTAAAAAGTATGTAAAGCAAAATGCACGTTTAGTTGCTTTTAATGTTGACCCTAAATTTAACAATGCTGTTGATGGATTAATGTATATTAAAGTTGCAGACATTCCTGATAGTACTGTAAAACCAGTAATGGAAGAATTTCAAGCAGAGTTAGAACGTAAAGCTGTAGAAGACCTTCTTAGCAAGAATAAGTAAAAAGATTTCATCTGCCAAAAAAGCAGTTTTTTTATTTGGTATAATTTTGGCTGTAAGTAAGTTAAACTAAATGTAATGAAAACCTTTTTAAAAATATTATTAACAGCTCTAGCAGTTGTAGTTTTAGCTAAAATTTTACCAGGAGTTACGGTATTAAGTTACACAACAGCAATAATTGTAGCTATTGTAATTGCGCTATTAAACATGTTTGTAAGGCCACTTTTAGTGTTTTTTACTTTGCCTGCAACAATTGTAACTTTAGGATTATTTCTCTTTGTAATAAACGCAGTAATTATTTTATTAGCAGATAAATTAGTAGATGGTTTTGAGGTTCCAGGATTTTTTACCGCTTTGCTATTTAGTATTCTACTTTCGTTTTTTAGAACTATTTTATTTTCGCTTTTAAAAGAAAACAAACAAACTAATTATTAAAAGCAGCTCTTTGTAAACGATCATTCATAGATTTTCCTAAACCTATTTCTGGTAGTTTTTCGGCAATAATAATGTCTAAATTTAAATGATCTAATTCGTGTAGAGAGTCATATAATTTTGATGCTGCTTCATGTAAATTACTAGTTTTAGATAAAATAATTTCAGTAAAAATTTCATCAGATGTAAAAGAGGAATTATATGCTAAAACTCCAATTTTTTTAGTTGGATATTTTTTAATTTCTGATGTAATATCCGAAGTTAAAACTGTAAAAGTTGATGGCGAATAATGCTTGTCTAACATTCCTGGAGCATCAGGATTTTCTTCCTTTTTATTTTTTACGGCAACTTTACCAACAACAGCTTCAATATCTTCAAGTGCCAAAGCGCCTAGTCTGTAAATAATTGGTTCGCCATTTTCAAAACCTATAATGGTAGATTCAATGCCATTTTTACAAGAACCGCCGTCTAAAACTAGTTTCAGTTCGTTTTTAAAATAACGTTCTACATGCTCTGGTTTTGTTGGGCTAATTTGATTAAAAGGATTTGCACTTGGCGCAGCTAAAGGAAAAGGTAATTTTCGTAAAAGTTCTAAAGTTACAGGATGATTTGGCACACGAACAGCAACCGTATCTTTACCAGCAGTAATTATATTTGGAATATTTTTTTGTTTTTTTAAGACTAAAGTTAAAGAACCTGGCCAAAATGCATTTGCTAAGATTCTTGCTTTTTCAGGCACTTCAGAAACAATCGTTTCTAATTCATCAACAGAAGAAAGATGTACAATTAACGGATTAAAAAAAGGTCGTTTTTTAGTCTCGAAAATACTCTTAATCGCTTTTTCGCTAAAGATATTTCCGGCTAAACCATATACAGTTTCTGTAGGTATTGCAACCAATTCTTCGTTTGATAAAAGCGCAATTGCTTTTTGTATGTCTTTAGAAATAATGCTCATAATTCGTTTGCAAAATTACGGATAAAATTGATGCAGCAACATATTTCAAATTAACTTTTACAAGAAATTTAAAACGGAATAGTTTTTGGTAGTTTTGGTTATCTAAAATTTACCAATGAAAAAAATACTACTTGCTTTTGGATTGCTATTTATTTTTCAAAATTCTTTTTCTCAAGAAAAATTAGGAAGGTCTTTTTTTACAGGAGATGTTAATTTTACACTAGGAATCAATGAAAATTACACTCCTTTTAATGATGACGATGAAACTTTTTTGGTTCCTTCAGCATTATTTTTTAGAGTAGGATTTGGCTACGAATTTAAACGAAAACTTGCTGTTGGCTTTAACGCAGGTTACGATTATCATTGGAATTATGCTGTAAGTGCGTTTCCAACTTATGGAAGTTTAAAATATAATATTAGCGAAGCTGATGATGATGCATTTTTTGTAGAAGCTCGTTATGGTAAGATGTGGACACCTTCTTCTAATTATCCCGATGGAAATTATTATGGTTTAGGTTTGGGAGTTCAAGTTGCAGGAGAAAAAAGATGGAATACAATTATAAGATTAGATTTCCATAGAAAAGGAATTGTTGGTTTTGAAAATGATCAATTAGACAGTATTTCTTTCGGAATTGGTTTTTCTTTCTTTTAAAATTCAGGGTCAACAGTAAAATTCATTTTTTCACCTGTTGATGGATGAAAAAACTCAATAAATTCGGCATGAAGATGTAATCTGTTTACTTTTTTTCCATACAAATCATCACCAATAATTGGAGTGTTTAATCCGTTTTTATGCGCAGCGTGTACTCTTAATTGATGCGTTCTTCCTGTAATTGGATAAAAATAAACGCGTGTTTTTCCGTTTTCTCTTTGGATGATTTTCCAATCTGTTTCAGCATTTTTGCCGTGCACAAAATCTACCAATTGTTTAGGTCTGTCGTCTAAATCTACTCTTAAAGGAAGTTTTATTTTTCCGCTATTTTCAGTTAAATTTCCATCTAATAAGGCAACATATCGTTTTTTAACGGTTCTATTTATAAACTGACTTTGTAAAATTTTATTAGCTTCTTTCGTTTTGGTTAAAAGTAAAATGCCAGAAGTAGACATGTCTAAACGATGCACAATTAAAGGGCCAGTTGCAGTTGGATATTTTTCTTTAATTCTACTATAAACCGAGTCTGTAATTTCTTTACCAGGAACAGATAAAAATTCGGCAGGTTTGTTTACAACAATTAAAACGTCATCTTCATAAATGATTTTAAGTTCTTGTTTTTCTGATAAATTTTCTAACAATAAATTATCATCCATTTCAAGACCTTGCAACATGTGTGTTAAAATTGGTTTGCATCTACTTTGGCAAGCAGGATAATAGTTTTTGTGTTTTCTAACGGCTGAGTTTGGCGAAATTCCCCACCAAAATTCTGCCATAGAAATAGGTTTTAAATCATTAGCAAAAGCATAATTTAATAATTTTGGAGCAGAACATTCCCCTGAGCCTGCAGGAGGTTTTATTGCTGGATCATTAAAAATATCTAATAAGTTTTTTAATTCTTTTTGCTGATTTAAAAATGCATATTTACTAAATAATGTTTGCTGTAAATAGTTTGATTTTTCCTTTCTTTCTTTTTTTAACGCTGCAATTCTGTTTTCAAAAACAAGGAATTCTTTTCCGTTTTTTTCTAGTTTGTCATCATAATATTCAACTAATTCTTTGTAGAAAAATTGATCATTATAACTTTCTTGCATTAATTTTTTGGTGAGATTTTTAAATTCTAAATCACTTAATATTGAGATTGCTTTTTTCTTTTGAAGTTTTCTATCAGATTTAGAAAGTTTCATTTTCTTTCTTTGGTTTTCTAAATCTTTAGCAATTGATTCACTCAATTTTTTAAACGATTTTTTTAAAGTTAAATATTGTTCGTTATTTTTTAATTGAGTTAATTGCGCATTTATTTCATCAATTTCAAGTTCCCCTTTTATATAAAAACTGCCTTCTGTTCTCATATTAAAAACAGGCGGAACAAATTTTTCTGGTAAACTTTTATCCGCTAGTTTTCCTGAAAAGGCTGCTAAATATCCAATTTCATTTTCCTTGTTTTGCACAATTAAAACACCAAACATTTTTCCGATTGGTAAATCCGTTTGATTTTTTTTTAATCCAAAATTATGTTCAAAATCAGTTTGAGATTCTAAATATTCTTGAATTTCTTCTGCAGCAATTTTAGCCAAAGAATGTGGTTCGTAATAAAAAGGAAATGTAAATTTTTCTGGAAGCTGAACCTCAGAAATATCAGTTTTAAAATATTGGAAATGTTTCAAATTGAACTTCTTATTTTCTACTTGTTTTTAAGTGTTTTGTAAACTTCATCAAAGATATGAGGTCTGTCTGCAAGTACAATTAGTGTGTCTTGTGCGTTAATTATTGTTAAACCATTTGGAATTATATAGCTTTCATCTCTTTTAATCATTGCTATAATTGCATTTTTCGGAAAGCCTAATTCTACTATTTTTTTGTCTACAGCAAAACAATCTGGAGTTATTAAAAGTTCTTTCATTTCTGCTTTCGGATTTTCTGCCATTAACATATCTGTTGGAGATAGTTTTTTTAGTGTTTCTGGCAATCCTACATCTAACCATTTTGCAACAAGTGAAAGTGTAGTTCCCTGAATTAATATGGAGGTAACTGAAATAAAAAACACAATATTAAAAATCATATTTGCTTTGTCAATTCCTGCTAAAAGCGGATACGTTGCAAACACAATAGGAACTGCTCCACGCAAACCAACCCAAGAAATATAAAACCTTCTTTTCATTCTCATTTTAAAAAATAGAAGACTAATAAATACACCAATTGGTCTGGCAACAAGAATTAGAAATACAGAAATAAGTAGTCCAATTCCCATGTAAGGAATAATTTCAGAAGGAAAAACAAGTAATCCTAAAGTAAGGAATAACACAATTTGCATTAGCCACGCCAAACCATCGAACATTTTTAAAATGGTTTTTTTATGAATTAGATCTTGATTTCCTAAATAAACTGCACAAATATAAATAGCAAGAAATCCGTTTCCACCAATAAAATCTGTTGCTGAAAATGTGATAAACATCAAAGTAATTACTAAAACAGGATAAAGACCTTCAAAGTCTAATTTTATTTTATTGATAATATATTTACTAGAAAATCCAAAAGAAATACCTGCAATTCCGCCTAAAATCATCTGTTGTAAAAACATAGGAATTATAGACATAAAACTTTGATCTTGATGAATTACCAGTGTTAAAAAGGCAATCGTAAGTACATACGCCATCGGGTCGTTACTTCCGCTTTCTAACTCTAATGTTGGTCTTAGATTCGTTTTTAAAGCTAAATTTTTAGAACGCAAAATAGAAAATACGGCTGCTGCATCTGTTGATGATACAATTGAGCCTAAAAGTAAACTTTCATAAATAGTAAAATCTGTAACAAACCAAACAAAAGTTCCTAATGAAACTGCGGTTAATAAAACACCTACTGTTGATAGCATAATTCCTTCTTTAAGAATTGGTTTTACAGCTGTCCAGTTCGTGTCAAGTCCACCAGAAAACAAGATAAAATTTAGAGATACAATTCCTATAAATTGAGCAGTTTTTGGATCATCAAAACGAATACCTCCAATACCATCAGAACCAGCCAACATGCCAATTCCTAAAAAGAGTAGAAGAGTAGGAACGCCAAACTTATAAGAAGTTTTACCAGCAAAAATACTTACAAGAAGTAATAAAGAGCCAACAAGTAGTATGTTTTCAATCGTTAAATTCATTCTTTTTCTTTTTTGATCTTACATTTCAAAGTTACTTTTTTTCTACTGAAAGTTTTATAAGAATCTTACGTTGTTTTCTATTTAAAATTCGTTTTTATGTTAAATTATAAAATGTGTTTTAGAGTTTTCGAAATTGTAATCAGTTTTTTTAATTTTTCAAAAAATGTATCATTCATCATAACTAGCCGTTGGACAAAATAATAAATCTGTAGGATTGTCAATATCATATAAATACTGATAACCTTTAGATTCCTTTTTACAAAATGGTTCAATAAGTTTTGCCATGTTTATAAAACCATCTAATGTTAGAATACAAAAAAAGGTTTGGTTATCTTTTGTAAGAATTCCTTCATCAGACTTAAATAAACCAAAAATTAAATTGCAATTACGTGGCGTTATAAAATCTACTTGAGATAAATCTAACTTCTGTTTTTTGTCAATAATGGTATCTTTTATCAGTTTTCTAAACAGAATCGCTTCTGCTTTGTTAAAGTTATATAAACGAACAATGTTTTGGTCGTGTCCGTCAATGTTTTCTATGTAATCTAATTCCATATTTATTTTTAATGCGCTTCTAACCAATTTTCTCCAATTCCTATTTCAACATCCAAAGGAACACTCATTTTAAAAGCATTTTCCATTTCGAATTTAATAATTGGTTTTATAATTTCTAACTCGTCTTTATGCGCATCAAAAACCAATTCATCATGCACTTGTAATAACATTTTAGATTTAAAGTTTTCTTTCTCAAAACGCTTGTAAATATTAATCATTGCTAGTTTTATAATGTCTGCAGCAGAACCCTGAATTGGCGCATTTACAGCATTTCTTTCAGCAGCGCTTCTTACAACTGCGTTTCTAGAATTGATGTCTTTTAAATATCTTCGTCTGTTTAAAACCGTTTCTACATACCCGTTATCTCTAGCAAAATCAACTTGTGCAGACATGTATGCTTTTAACTTCGGATAGGTTTCATAATAGGTATCAATCAACTCTTTTGCTTCACTTCTAGATAAGTCTGTTTGATTGCTTAATCCGAAAGCAGAAACACCATAAATAATTCCGAAATTAACTGTTTTTGCGTTGCTTCTTTGCTCGCGAGTAACTTCATCCAAAGGAACATTAAACACTTTTGCGGCAGTTGAAGCATGAATATCTTCACCATTTTTAAAAGCATTTATCATGTTTTCTTCTTCACTTAACGCAGCAATTATTCTTAATTCAATTTGAGAATAATCCGCAGCCAATAAAACGTAATTTTCATCTCTAGGAATAAACGCTTTTCTAACTTGTCGTCCTCGTTCTGTTCTAATCGGAATATTCTGTAAATTCGGATTATTAGAACTCAATCTTCCTGTTGCAGCAACCGCTTGCATATATTCCGTATGAATTCTTTTTGTCTTCGGATTTACTTCATTTGGCAACGCATCTACATACGTGCTTTGTAATTTTTTATATTGACGATATTCTTGAATATCTCTTATAATTTGATGGTCTTTAGCCAAGTAAGATAAAATATCTTCGCCGGTTTTATATTGACCCGTTTTTGTCTTTTTAGGCTTGTCAACTAACTTCATATTTTCGAACAAAACGATTCCTAATTGTTTAGGTGAAGCGATATTAAATTCTTCTCCTGCTTGTTCGTAAATATTTTTTTCAAGTCTGTTGATGTCATCCGTTAAAGCAACTGATAATTCTTTTAAGAAATCTGTGTTGATGTTAATTCCCTCAATTTCCATAGCAGTTAGCACAGAAACTAGTGGTAATTCAACCTCTTTAAAAAGTTTGGTAACGTTTCCACTTTCTAATTCTGATGTAAAATGTTCTTTTAATTGAAGTGTAATATCTGCATCTTCAACGGCATATTCTGTTTGATCATTTATAGGCACAACTCTCATAGAAAGCTGATTTTTTCCTTTTTTACCAATCAATTCTGTGATAGAAACTGGCTGATAATTTAAATAAGTTTCTGCTAAAATATCCATATTATGACGCATATCTGGATTGATTAAATAATGCGCAATCATGGTATCAAACAAAATCCCTTTTACAGGCATATTATAATTTGATAAAACTTTGATATCATATTTTAAATTATGACCAATTTTTTCAATTTCTGATGCTTCAAAAAACGGTCTAAATTCTTCTAAAATAGTTGTTGTTTCTTCCTGATTTTCCGGAAAAGAAACATAAAATCCTTTGCCAATTTCGAAAGAAAAAGCGATTCCGATTAACTCAACTTCTAAGGCTTTTAAACCAGTAGTTTCTGTGTCAAAACAAACAGATTTTTGCTGCATTAATTTTTGCAACAAGATTTTTCTTGATAAAGGCGAGTTTATATGTTGATAAAAATGATTGGTATTTTCTATAGTTTTAAAGCCAGATATTATTTCTTCTTTCGTTACACTTCCGGTTCCTGGAGCTGCAAATAAATCAAATTGACCTTCTGCACTTACAGGTGCTTTTTTAGAAGTTGTTTTTGGTTTTTCTTCGGATGAATCTTCTACTGAATTTACTTTTTCTGCATTTTCAACCGCAAAAGTTCGTAAAAAATTAGTTAATAAATTTCTGAATTCTAGTTCGTTAAAAAGTTCTGTAACTTTTTCTGTATCTGGTTGATCTAAAGTAAAATCAGTTGCGTCAAAAACCACAGGAACATCTAACATAATTGTTGCTAGTTGTTTAGAAAGCAACCCTAATTCTTTGGCAGCTTCCACTTTCTCTTTCATTTTTCCTTTTAGCTCATGTGTATTTGCTAGTAAGTTTTCCATAGAACCATAAGCAGCTAAAAACTTTTTGGCAGTTTTTTCTCCAACTCCAGGTAAACCAGGAATATTATCAGCAGAATCTCCCATCATTCCAAGAAAATCGATGACTTGTAAAGGATCTGTGATTTCAAATTTCTCTAAAACTTCTGGAACTCCCCAAATGTCATAACCACCACCAAAACGTGGTTTATACATAAAAATATTTTCGGAAACAAGTTGCGCAAAATCCTTATCTGGCGTAACCATATACACTTTATAATCTTCTTTTTCTGCTTGTTTAGAAAGTGTTCCAATAACATCATCTGCCTCAAAACCGTCTTTTACCATAATCGGAATGTGCATGGCTTTTAAGATTTCTTGAATATAAGGAACTGCTAATTTTATAGCTTCTGGAGTGGCATCTCTGTTTGCTTTGTAGGCTTCAAACATTTCAACTCGATCTACACTGCCGCCTTTATCAAAACAAACCGCTAAATGATCTGGTCTTTCACGTTTAATTACGTCTAACAAAGAGTTCATAAAACCCATAATTGCAGAGGTGTCTAAACCTTTAGAATTGATTCTTGGGTTCTTTATAAATGCGTAATATCCACGAAAAATTAATGCATACGCATCAACTAAAAAAAGTCTTTTTTGATCTGCCATTTTATCTTTAATTGAAAAAAGATAAAACTACAAAAAGTTATGATGAGTAGGAAACTTCAAAGACTATTTATCAAATTGAAAATTTTTGATAAAAATCTATCAATATAAGAAGTTAATTAGATTGTAAATCAGAATTTAAGCTTTGTATTCAGCAGATTTTAACTCCTTTTTAAAAGGTGCTTTTAATTGATATAAAATATCTTCGGATTTTTCTGCATCTAAAATATCAATTCCGTACACAATATCTTTGGTGTCTTTATATATGAAGGTTCCAAAAATACGATCCCAAAAAGAGAAAATATTTCCGAAGTTTGTGTCTGTCCAAGGCATTACATGATGATGGTGAAATTTATGTGTATTTGGCGAAATAAAAACATAACTAATCGTTTTGTCTAACCAAAGTGGCAATTGAATATCCGCATGCGAAAAGTAAGTGAAAAGTACCGTTAAAATTCTGTACATTAAATAGTAAGAAACAGGCAAACCAGCAATTATAATTCCTAATAAAGCAAAGGTTTCTCTAAAAATAAAATCTATTGGATGATGTCTAGTTCCAGAGGTAACATCTACATGCGTGTCACTATGATGAATCGTGTGAAAACGCCACATTACAGGAATTTTATGTAACATATAATGTACAATATATTGAGACATAAAGTCTAAAATCATAATTGCTAAAATAATTTCTATCCAAACTGGCAAGTCAATCATCTTTAATAAACCAAAATTATTGGCGTCGATCCAAGAGAAAATTCCGACAGTTAAAATTCCGAAAACCACATTAATAATCATCGTAGAAAGTAGTAAAATTAAGTTTGTTTTAGCGTGTTTCCATTTGTTATATTGATGTTTTTTTAACGGATAAACGCCTTCTAAAATCCAGAATAAAGAAAGGCAACCAACAACCCAAAAAAACTTTTGTAGACTTGTTAGGTTTTCAAAAAAAGCAACAATAGCATCCATCATTTTATCAAAATTTAATCTATAAACTTACTGAAAAAACTTTAACATGATGTTAAAATTCATTCGTTTTTTAACAGTTACCTTTGTGCATTCTTAAAAATATATTTATGCCACGTTGGGTTTTTCCTCTTATAATACTACTTATTTTAACTGTAGTTCTTGAAATTTATACATTCCAAGCTTTAAAAACGATTACTAAAAATAAATTTTTACGTTATGGTTTTTTACTGATAAGTATTGCTGCATATACCAACTTTTTAGTTACCATGTTAACGTATTCTAGAAGTGATGGTCAAACACCACAATTTCAAATGGCAGTTGGTTTATTACTTGTAGTTTTAGTTCCTAAATTAGTAATTGTTATTTTGCTTTTTGGCGAAGATATTTTTAGATCAGCCTTAAAAGGAATTTCTGCAGTTTCTAGTTCTAAAACTGAACCTTTAGCAGGTAGAAGAAAATTTATTTCGCAGTTGGCTTTAGGTTTGGCGGCAATTCCTTTTGCGTCTTTTATCTACGGAATTGTACAAGGAAAATACAATTATAAAGTTTTAAAATATCAGTTAACTTTTAAAGATTTACCAGAAGCTTTTGATGGATATACAATTACGCAAATTTCTGATATTCATTCTGGAAGCTTCACGAATAAAGAAAAAATTCAATACGGAGTTGATTTAATAAATCAGCAAAAATCTGATCTGATGTTATTTACAGGTGATATTGTAAATAATAAAGCGGATGAAATGGATAACTGGATTGATGTTTTTAGTAAATTGGAAGCGAAAGAAGGTAAATATTCCATTCTTGGAAATCATGATTATGGCGATTATATGGATTGGGATAAACCAGAAGATAAAGTCAAAAATTTTCAAGATGTAAAAGATATTCATCAAAAAATTGGTTTCGATTTATTGTTGGATGAACATCGTTATATAGAAAAAGACGGACAAAGAATTGCGCTTCTTGGTGTAGAAAATTGGGGAAAAGGATTTAATCAAGCTGGAGATTTACAAAAAGCATCCGCAAAAATTAAAAAAGAAGATTTTAAAATTTTAATGAGTCACGATCCAAGTCACTGGCAAGAAAAAGTTAAAAATGACGATTTTAATTATCATCTTACTTTAAGCGGTCATACGCATGGTTTGCAATTGGGAATTGAAATTCCGGGGTTTATAAAATGGAGTCCATCTAAATATGTGTACAAACAATGGGCAGGTTTGTATGAAGAATCTAGTAGGTTTATAAATGTAAACAGAGGTTTTGGTTATCATGCATTTCCTGGTAGAGTAGGTATTTGGCCAGAAATTACAGTTATTGAGCTTAAAAAAGCTTGATGATCAGTATATTTAAAGAGAATTTTTCTAATTTCAATTAAATTTGTTATATTACAATTGTAAAATTATTAGTTCTTAAATCCTAAAAAACTGTTATGACAAAATTTGGAGAATTAATTGGAGTAAATATACCTGTTTTAATCGATTTTTATGCTGATTGGAATGAGGTAGAAAATAGTACTGATACTTTAAGAGATGTGGCTGCAGCTCTAGGAGATAAAGCAAAAGTTATAAAAATTGACATTAAAAAAAATGAGACTTTAGCAGATGCTTTGCGTGTTAAAGGAAATCCTACTTTTATAATTTATAAAAATGGAGAAATGAAATGGCGCCAAACGGGCCATCAAGATGCAAATACTTTAATTGGTTTAGTGCAAAAATATTTTTAGCTCTAAATCTTTTGTTTAAAAAAATGCAGATATTAAAGTTGGTTTAAACTAACTTTAATATCTGCATTTGTTGTTTTATTTTGCTTCTTCACTTGGTATTATATGATCAAACAATTGTAATGTTTGATTAAACTCTGTTTGTAACTCCATTATAAAAGCTTCATCTGTATCAAACTCTACAACTTGATCGATAACGCCTCTAAATAAATATCTAAACGTCATATCAAACTCATCAAAAACCATATCAAACTTTTCTGACGGAAAAGTACTATGCCAAACTAATTTATCTTTAAATAGCTTAATTAAGGTTTTTGCTGCGGCTCTAGCTTTTTCTGGTTCACCTAATTTGTAATACATTTCTGGATAATCCATAGATAAGCTATAATGATCAAAATCTTCAATTGGTAGTTTTTCTAATGATAAATCTAACACTTCAATAGCTTTTAAAGTGTCGCCTTCAATTGCAAAAGCACTAGATAAACGCATTAAACTATTTCGTAAAGAAATGGCATTTCTTTTGGTTTGTTCATCTAAATAAATTTTACCATCATTAATATTTCTCCAATTCCATTTCTGTACATTTTTGTACATTTTCTCTGGATCTATTCTACCAATGTCAAACAAACTTAGTTCTCTAACTAATTGTCCGTTTTCATTATAAATTTTGGTTGGTGTTTTAATTGGTACAAATTTAAAAGCAACACCATCTAACTGTAAATAATCTTTAAGCCAAATATATTCGCTATCAGTATTAGAGCCACCAGTAAAATAAATTGGACGTTCCCAATTAAAATTATTTAAAATATCTAACATTAAAATAGTGTTTTTAGCCAAAGCTCTATCAACTGTAATATCAATATAAGGCACAATTTTGTCTGCATCTTTTTGAGCTACAATTCCATATTTTAAAACATTTTCTTTATTAACAGGAATTCTAATTTTATTAGTTGGTAGCATTTTTTCAGGAATTCCATCATCATCTAAATCATAAAAAGTTCTTGGGCTATCGCTACGAATCCATTTCATATAACTGTCTAAATCAATTACAGAATCTTTTAAACTAGGAAATAATTCATGATAGTAATATGCAACATCTAAAGTTCCGTATTTATATTCATCATGTGTTAATTCTGATGGAATAGGAGCTGCTTTATACGTTGCGCGTTTCATTTGATCTATATACCAATCTGTTTGAAAAAGGCTTGTATTCACTAGTTTTACATCCGTTCTAATACCTTCTACTTCTTGCATGTACCAAAGCGGAAAGGTGTCGTTATCACCAATGGTAAACATAATTGCATTTGGGTCGCAACTTTCTAAATACGCTTGTGCATTTAAATGTGTTGTGTATCTGTTTGAGCGATCGTGATCATCCCAGTTTTCGAACGCCATTAATGACGGAACTGCTAATATTGAGATTAAAGTAATTGCAATTGCTATCGGTTTTTTTGGACCTAATTTTTGTAAATATTCAAATAAAGCAAGTACTCCAAAACCAATCCAAATGGCAAATATGTAGAAACTTCCTACAACTGCATAATCACGTTCTCTAGGTTCAAAAGGCTTCGGATTTGTGTAAAATATAATTGCAAAACCTGTAAAAACGAAAAACATAAACAAGGTGAAAAAGTTCTCTTTGTCCCATTTTATTTGATACAATAAACCTATGATTCCTAAAATAAGCGGTAAAAAATAATAGGTATTACGACCTTTATTTTCTAATACATCTGCTGGAAGTTGTTGTTGAGAACCTAATCTTACTTCATCAATAACATCAATTCCGCTAATCCAATTCCCGTTAAAAATGTCTAAATTTCCTTGGGTATCATTTTGACGCCCAACAAAATTCCACATAAAATAACGCCCATACATATAACCAAATTGATAGCTTACCATAAACTTAATGTTCTCTGCAAACGTTGGTCTTCTGTTGCTTTTTTCTGGAATGCCAGCAATAGCTTTGTACATTTTTTCTGAAGCAGGATTTACCATTCTTGGAATAAAACCCTTGTGTTTATCAGACCAATTAGGCAACACATCTTTGTAGATATTTACGATAACATATTTACCATCTTTTTTCTCATATTTTGGTTTATCGTCTTTTGTAGGATTTTTAGCATCTTGTTCTCTACTGTAAGAATTTGAATAATAGGTGTCGTAAAAAACATTTGCATCACCATATTGTTCACGTTCATAATACGCTAATAACTCACGCGCACTTGACGGATTATTTTCGTTAATAGTTGTATTTGCATTGGCTCTAATTGGTAACATCATCCAAGAAGAAAAACCAATCATAATAAATAAAACAGAAAGTATTAAAGTGTTTGCTGTAACTTTTTTAGTTTTTCTGGTGTAGTTTAATCCAAAATAAAACAGAGCAATTAAAATTATAGCAGCAATTATAGAACCAGAATTATAAGGTAATCCAATTGTATTGATAAAAAATAATTCTGAAGCACTAAAGAATTTTAGTGTAAAAGGGAATAAAAATTTAAAGACAAACATTAAAACTATCACAGAAATTACGGTAGCAATTGCCGTTGTTTTTAGGTTGATTGTTTTATAGGTTTTAAAGAAATATAATAATACAATTGCAGGAATCACCAATAAAGAAAGTATGTGAACACCAAATGATAAACCAACAACAAAACTAATTATAATTAACCATTTATTTCCTCTTGGTTGATGTAATTCGTTTTCCCATTTTAAGCCTAACCAGAATAATAAAGCCATTAAAAACGATGACATCGCATATACTTCACCTTCAACAGCACTAAACCAAAAGCTATCAGAAAAAGTATACGCTAAAGAACCCACTAAACTACTTCCAAGAATTGCAATATATTTTCCGTCAGTAATTCCACCAGTTTTTACAGCCATTTTTTTGGCTAAATTGGTAATCGTCCAAAACATAAATAAAATAGTAAATGCGCTCGCTAAAGCAGACATGAAGTTTACCATTTTAGCTATTTCTGTAACATCCGAAGTAAACATTGCAAAAAACGCACCTAACATTTGAAAAAGAGGTGCTCCTGGTGGATGCCCAACTTCTAATTTTACTGAGGTTGATATGTATTCTCCACAATCCCAGGCACTAACAGTTGGTTCTAGCGTTAAGGTGTAGGTAATTAAAGCGATAGCAAATGTAGCCCATCCTAAGATGATGTTCCATTTTTTAAATTTTTCTGATGTCATAGTTTCCTTAATAATCTGTGGGCGAATTTACTAATAATTATGATTAAAAGTATGTTTGTTCTATTTTCTGATGTGATAAAAGCTCATAAAAAAATGTTAAACTAAAAATTTATAAAAAAAAATTTGTAGAATTAAAAGATTAGGTTAAATTTGCACCCGCATAAAAGCATTGGCCTATGGTGTAATTGGTAACACACCGGTTTTTGGTACCGACATTCAAGGTTCGAGTCCTTGTAGGCCAACAAAAAACTCCTAACAAATTAAATTTGTTAGGAGTTTTTACTTTTATAGAAATAACTTATTTTATTATTTCATTAAATAAGCTTTCAAATCTTCATAAGTTGAAGCTTTTATAGCTACTTTAGTATTATTGATTACTTTTTTAATTTGTTCTGGTATTTCTACTTTTACTGGTAAAGTTTCTTCTACAACATCTAAGAATTTTACTGGATGTGCAGTTTCAAGAAAAACTCCGAATTCGTTTTCTTTTAATCCATGCTTTTTTAAACCTAAGTAGCCAACTGCTCCATGAGGATCTGCAACATAGCCAGAGTTTTTGTAAATCTCCTTCATTGTTTCACGAGTTTCATCGTCAGAAAAACTATACGAAGAAAAAGCGCTTTTAAGAGCTTCTAAGTCATTATCAAACAATTCTTGTATTCTGATAAAATTACTTGGGTTACCAACATCCATAGCGTTAGAAATGGTTGCTTTAGATGGTTTTGGTTTGTAAACTCCGTCAACTAAATAATTAGGAACAGTGTCATTTACATTTGTAGATGCTACAAAATGTTTAATAGGTAAACCTAATTTTTGTGCCATAATTCCCGCGCAAATATTTCCGAAGTTTCCACTTGGTACAGAAAAGATTAAATCTTTATGTTTTTTATGTAATTCTTTATAAGCAAAGAAAAAGTAAAACATTTGTGGCAACCAACGTGCAACATTTATAGAATTTGCTGAGGTTAATGTTTTTGTAATTTCTTCATCTAAAAAAGCGGTTTTTACCATTTCTTGACAATCATCAAAAACGCCATCAACTTCTAGCGCAGTAATATTCTGACCTAAAGTTGTTAATTGTTTTTCTTGAATGTCACTTACTTTTCCTGAAGGATATAAAATAACAACATTTACACCTTTTGCTCCTAAAAATCCATTGGCAACAGCGCCTCCTGTATCTCCAGAAGTAGCCACTAAAACTGTAACTTCATCATCATTATCTTTATTAAAATACTCTAAACATTGTGCCATAAATTTAGCACCAACATCTTTAAAAGCCATGGTTGGTCCGTGAAACAATTCTAGAGAAGCAATATTGTCATCAATCTTTACCAAAGGAAAATCGAAAGAAACCGTTTTTGCAACAATCTCTTTTAATTTTTCAGCAGGAATTTCATCACCGACAAATTGTTTTATTACTTCGTAAGCAATTTCGTGATTTGAATAATCAGAAATATTTTCAATAAAATCTTTTGAAAGTTGTTGAATGTTATCAGGAAAATAAATTCCTCTATCTTTTGCTAAACCTTGTACAACTGCATTTTTAAAAGTTGATTTTGGTGATTTATGGTGTAAACTGTAGTAGTTCATTTTTTGTTGATTATTAGTCATTTCGAGAGAAACGAAGCAATCTGTCTGTTCGAAAGAGATTACTTCAGTCATTCTTCCTTCTTAATGACGATTATTATAATATTTTTATTCCTTCGTGATTCACTTTTGAAATAAACATTTCAAAATCAATTCCCGTATTTTTATAACTTTCTTCAATGCTTTTGTAAACATTAGTAGCAACTTCATCGCCTTTACATAAAGCAAAAATTGTGGGTCCAGAACCGCTAATTCCAGCACCTAAAGCTCCAGATTTTAATGCTGCGTTTTTTACATCATCAAAAAACGGAATTAATTTTTTTCTATGAGGTTCTACAATAATATCTACTAAAGAATTACTGATTAAATTATAGTTATCTGAATATAAACCGCTAATTAAACCACCAACATTTGCCCATTGTGTAACAGCATCTTTCAAAGCTATTTCTGTAGGTAAAACTTCTCTAGCATCTTTTGTTTTTACTTCTACCTGCGGATGAATGGCTACAACTCTTAATTCACTAGGAACCGGTAATTTTATAATTTCTAAAGGACTGTAGCTTCTTACTAAAACGAAACCACCATAAATTGCTGCAGAAACATTGTCTGCAATTGGAGTTCCGCAAGCAACTTCTTCGCCAAACATGGCAAATTTTGTCAATTCTAAATCAGAATATATATTTCCTAATAATTGATTTGCTCCAAAAGCAGCACCAGCAGCACTTGCAGCAGAACTTCCTAGTCCGCTTCCTGGAGAAAAGCCTTTGTGAATTGTTAATTCAATTCCGAAATCTGCATTTGCTTCATTCAGTATTTTTTTTACAACGGCACTTGCGGCATTTTCATCAACATTGTAAGTTAAATTTGCACCTGTAATATTGGTTATTTTAACGCCCTTTTCAGTTGTTTTTGTAAAGGTCATTTCATCTCCAATTGCATCAACAGCAAAACCTAGAGAATCAAATCCGCAAGAAACATTGGCAACAGTAGCGGGAGCAAAAATTTTTAAATAATCCATTTTTTTAAGTTTTCAGTAAGCAGTATTCAGTTTGCAGTCAGTTGATTACTGATAACTGCCTACTGAAAACTGTTTACTTATTTTATTGATTCGCAATTCTAATTACATCAGCAAAAATACCAGAAGCAGTAACATCTGCACCAGCACCAGCACCTTTTATAATTAAAGGATTTTCTGGATATCTGTCAGTAAAAAATAATACAATATTATCACTTCCTTCTAAATTATAAAAAGGATGATCTGAAGGAATATGTTGTAAACCAACATTCGCTTTTCCGTCAACAAATTCTGCAACATATTTTAAACGACAGTCTTTGTCATTTGCTTCTTTAAATATATTTTGAAAATGTGCTTCGTTTTTAGTTAACGATGCATAAAAATCGTCATTATTAGTTGTGTTTAAACTGTCGTCAGGTAAAAAAGCATTTTTAGCAATTTCTTCTAATTCCATTTTATAACCACTTTCTCTGGCTAAAATTAAGATTTTTCTAGCAACATCAACACCACTTAAATCAATTTTTGGATCCGGTTCTGTATATCCTTCTTTTTGAGCAGCAGCAACCACATCATGAAAAGTTGAATCTGCATTAAAGTTATTGAAAACAAAATTTAAACTTCCAGATAATACTGCTTGAATTTTATTGACCCTATCGCCAGAGTTTACTAAATTCTTTAAAGTATCTATAATTGGTAAACCTGCACCAACATTTGTTTCAAATAAGAAAGAAGCATTGTATTTTCTAGAAACTTGTTTTAAGGTTTTATAATTGTCGAAGCTAGAAGCACAAGCAATTTTATTACAAGTTACAACAGAAATGCTATCACGTAAATATTTTTCATAGATTTCAGAAACTTGCTGATTTGCAGTATTGTCTATAAAAACACTATTAATATGGTTGCTTTCTTTTACTTTTTTATGAAAACTGTCTAAAGTTGTAGGTTCTCCGTTTTCTAAAGCTTCTTTCCAATTATTTAGATCGATACCATTATCATCGAAAGCCATTTTTTTAGAATTCGCAATTCCGATAACCTTAATACTTAATTTTAAGTTTTCTTTTAAGAACTTTTTTTGTTGATGTATTTGAGCTAAAAAGCGTTCGCCAACATTACCAACACCAGTTACAAACAAGTTTAGTTGTTTCGTTCTTTCTTCAAAGAATTGCTCATGTAATGTGTTTAAAGCCTTTTTTGCATCGTATTTATTAATAACTGCAGAGATGTTTTTTTCTGATGAACCTTGTGCAATTGCTCTAACATTTACATTATTTCTTCCTAAGGCGCTAAACATTTGTCCGCTTAAACCTTGGTAGTTTTTCATGCTCTCACCAACAACAGCTATAATTGCCAAATCTTTTTCTACAATGATTGGCTTTATTTTTTTCTTGTCTATTTCTATGCTAAAAGTTTCGTCTAAAAGTTCTTTTGCTTTTGCAGCATCATTTTCATAAACACCCACACAAATTGAATGTTCAGAAGAAGCTTGTGTTATAAAAACAACATTTATTTTTGCTATAGAAAGTGTTTCGAACAAACGCTTAGAAAAACCAGGGATGCCAATCATTCCTCCGCCTTCTAAAGTAATTAAGCTGATGTCTTCAATATGCGAAATTCCTTTAACTTCATTGCTGTTTTTTGGATTATTACAAATTAATGTTCCAAAATTATCTGGCTCAAAAGTATTTTTAATTCTAATAGGAATTTCTTTTCTTAAAGCTGGTTGAATTGTTGGTGGATATAAAACTTTTGCGCCAAAATGAGACAATTCCATTGCTTCTTCATAAGAAATTTCTGAAATAGGATATGCTTGTTTCACAACTCTCGGATTTGCAGTAAACATCCCAGAAACATCTGTCCAAATTTGTAATTCATCAGCATTTAAAGCAGCAGCGTAAATTGCTGCGGTAAAATCAGATCCACCTCTTCCTAATGTTGTAGTTTCTCCATTTATATCAGAAGAAATAAAGCCACCTAAAACAACAACTTGATGTTTGTTTTTTTCAAAAAATGAAGCTATATTTTTATCAGTAACCTTAAAATTCACTTGAGCATTTAAATAATCATTATTCGTAATTATTAAATCTCTGCTCTCTCCATGAATTGCGTCAAATAATTCTTTTGCAGCATTTGCAATAATATAAGAAGAAAGTCTTTCGCCAAAACTAGAAATCTTAGCCAATGTTTTGTCAGACAATTCTTGTAATAAAAAAACACCTGAATAAATGGATTCTAATCTATCAAACAGATAAGTAACCTCTTTTTTAACTTCTTTTATGTTTTTTGTAATTAGATCATCAATGGTATCAAAATGCAATTCTTTAATTGAGTCTAAGGTTTTTTTAGCTGAAACAATATCTTCTAAAGCTGCATCAGCACCTGCTAAAAGGTTATTTGTTGTTTTTCCAAAAGCAGAAACTACAACAGCTACTTTATTTTCTTTTGCTATTTTAGCAACAATGTCTAAAACTTTTTTGATGTTTTCTGAGTTAGCTACAGACGAGCCTCCAAATTTTAATACTTTCATCTTTTTATGATAATAGTTATGTAATATATTTTATGATGTTATTTCGTTTTTACGAAAAATAGTTGACCTAAATGATATGAATATAAATAACCCCTAAAGGGTTGTAGTTGTAGGTGTTGTGCGAATAATAGTGTTCATAGAAATACATACTACAGAAGTAGTTTTAGAAGAATTTGTATTTAATTTAGAAAGATTCACATCACAAAAATAGTGGTATTATTTATTTTGATAGGTTTTACTGGGTATTATTTTATGTTTATATGTAATTAATACGATTATCTTAAAAAACTAAGGACTATACATGTAAATTCCTATTTTTTTTAGATATAATTATTTTTTCTTTAATAATTGTAGCTATGGGTTTGTTTTGTATTTTACTTTCTAACCAAGATAAGATATCTAAATATAAAAACGCTCTTTTTTCATACGGATGATCTTCGTATTTTTTTAATTTTGAATGTATTTTTTTAAATTCATTTTTAATTTCATGCGGAAAGATATCACTTAAATCTCTAATAGAAGTTAAGAAAACCTTTTGTACTTCTTGTAAGTTTTCCATTTTCAATAAAAATTTATAAGTATCTAAAAACTGTCTTTCTAAATCATAATCTAAACCACATTCATAATGTGCAATTAGGTTTAAAATTCTGGCGAAGCATTGTAAATCTTCTGCGGAACTTAAATTTTTAGACTTGATAATTTTTTGTAAATATTCTATACAAAGCTCGTTTTTACCCATTCCAAAATACAAACAGGCAATTTTGTAATAAAGCATTACTATGTGATGATTATCAAGTCTGTCTCTGTAATTTTCAATTTTTTGATTGATAATATCAACAAGATATTCACCTTCAGAAAAAGTAGCTTCTAAAAAGTGTAAATGTAATTTGTTTGTGTATGTGTATTCGAAAATTAGTAACTCAGTATTTGTGTTTATTGGTATATTTTTTTGTGCAACATCTTCTTCAAAAGAAGTGAGTTCTTTTTTAAATGTTGTTCTTTTCTGAACAAGAAAACAGGCTTCTAGTAAATAGTTTATTCCTTTTAAGTAAAATACAGGGTGTAAATTAATGTATTTTTTATCCTCTTTAAATAAGTCTACCCATTTTCTGGCATATTTATAGCTTTGTAAAAAATCTTGAGTTAAGAAACTAAACCATAAATGAGATTTGTATAACCATAGTTTTTCTCTAAATCCTAGATTATTAAATTTATATCTTGGTATTTTACCATAAAAATAGGTGTTCACAAACTCTAATTCTTCATTGTTTTTTACATACCCATTTTGCAATAAATGACTGTATAGTTGAAGCGACAAATTAGATAATTTACTTGCCAGCACATTTTGCAAACTCAACTCTTTTGCTTGTACAGAAAGTTGATCTGCTCTGTTGCTTAAACTTCTTGTAATGTATTGTGTTTCAATTACTTTTTCTAGTTCTACAATTTCGTAAGCAATATTTTTCTCTTCATTATCAAGTGCTAAATGTTTCGCTTTTTCTAACAGTTTTAAACTTTGTTTGTATAATCCTTTCTGATACAAAACGGTTGCGAAATCTAACTGTTCTCTAAGTTGAATTCTGATGTTTTTATGTGCAGGATTCAATCGAAGACTTATTAATATTTGCTTGTACAAATGCGCTTTTAAATTAGAAAGCTGTTGTTTCGAAACGATACCGCTATTTATAATGACTTTTTCGTCATATACTTTTAATTTTTCTAAAAACTTAAAAAGCGAAAAGAATTTAGCGTCAATATTACCACCTAATCTACCAACATATAAATTAAACTGCCTCTTTTCAGACTTTGTTAAAGACTTGATAAGAACAAAAAGAGCGTCATTTTGTTGATTGGCTGATGTAACAATTTTACTCATAATATATTGATGTTTAAATACTTGTGTTTTTTATAAGTATATTAGAAATCGTGAAAGATGTTGTGCAAAAGTAATATTTGAAAATACAATATATACTTTTGGTCAAATATAAAGATAATCTTTACAAAATGATGCAAGATAATAAAGTTCAAATTTTTGACACTACTTTAAGGGATGGAGAGCAAGTGCCTGGTTGTAAACTTGATACTAAACAAAAATTAGTAATCGCAGAAAGATTAGATTTACTAGGTGTAAATGTTATAGAGGCAGGTTTTCCAGTTTCAAGTCCTGGAGATTTTATTTCTGTGTCTGAAATTGCTAAAATTGTAAAAAACGCTACAGTTTGTGGTTTAACTAGAGCTGTAGAAAATGATATAAAAGTTGCTGCAGAAGCATTAAAATTTGCAAAATATCCAAGAATTCATACTGGTATTGGAACAAGTGATTCACATATAAAATTCAAATTTAATTCAACCAGAGAGCAAGTTATAGAACGCGCAGTAAAAGCAGTTTCATATTCAAAATCTTTTGTAGAAGACGTAGAGTTTTATGCAGAAGACGCAGGTAGAACAGATAACGAATTTTTAGCAAGAGTTTGTGAAGCCGTTATAAAAGCGGGTGCAACTGTTTTAAATATTCCTGATACAACAGGTTATTGTTTGCCAGAAGAATATGGAGCAAAAATGAAATATTTACGCGAAAACGTTAAAGGTATTGATAATGTAATTCTTTCTTGTCATTGTCATAACGATTTAGGAATGGCAACTGCAAACTCAATTGCTGGTGTAATAAATGGTGCTCGACAAATAGAATGTACCATAAATGGGATTGGTGAAAGAGCAGGAAATACAGCTTTAGAAGAAGTTGTAATGGTACTAAAACAACATCCATATTTAAATTTAGAAACAAGTATTAATACAAAACTGTTATACGATACTAGTATTATGGTTCGCGAAAGTATGGGAATGCCTGTGCAACCTAATAAAGCAATTGTTGGTGCAAATGCATTTGCTCATAGTTCTGGAATTCATCAAGATGGAGTTATAAAAAACAGAGAAACATACGAAATTATGGATCCGGAAGATGTTGGTGTTACAGAAAGTGCAATTGTTTTAACAGCAAGAAGTGGAAGAGCGGCGTTGGCTTATAGAGCAAAAAAAATAGGATATGAACTTACAAAAGTACAGTTAGACGTTGCGTATACTTCATTTTTAAAGTTAGCTGATACACAAAAAGAAATCAAAAATGATGATATTCACACTATTATGAAAGTGGTGAGTAAGGTTTCTAAAATTACAATGGTATAAAAAAGCAAAAGAAATTTTGTCTTCAATAATAGTTATATTACTTTTGATTTAACTTCTGTTTAAATAAAATAGTAGTTTTAATCATAAAATAAATAATGAAATTAACAATTGCTGTAATTCCTGGAGACGGTATTGGACCAGAAGTAACTGCACAAGCTAAAAAAGCTTTGGATGCAGTTGCAGAAGTTTATGACCATATTTTTTTATACAAAGAAGCACAAATGGGTGCTTGTGCAATGGAATCTACTGGAAATCCTTTGCCAGATGCAACTATCGAAATTTGTAAAAAAGCAGATGCTATCTTATATGGAGCAATTGGAACTTTAAAATACGATAACGATCCAGAAGCTAAAATAAGACCAGAACAAGGGTTATTTCGATTAAGAAAAGAGCTAGGTTTATATTGTAACGTAAGACCTGTAAAAGCTTACGAAAAATTAGTTAAAAATTCTCCACTAAAAAAAGAAGTAATACAAGGTGCAGATATTGTAATTTATAGAGAATTAAGTGGCGGAATTTATTTTGACACAAAAGAATTAAGTGAAGATGGATTATCTGCTTTTGACATTTGTTCTTATACTGTTGATCAGATTTCAAAAGTAGCACACTTAGCTTTTAAAGCAGCTCAAAATAGAAAGAAAAAAGTTACTTTAATTGATAAAGCTAATGTTTTGGAAACTTCTCGTTTATGGAGAAAGACAGTAACAGAAATCGCAAAAGAATATACAAATGTAGAGTTAGATTTTATGTTTGTAGATAATGCAGCATTACAAATTGTTTTAAATCCAAAACAATTTGATGTTATATTAACAGAAAACCTTTTTGGTGATATTATTTCTGATGAAGCCAGTGTAATTAGTGGTTCTATTGGTTTGTTGGCTTCGTCTTCAATTGGAGAAAAAACTGCAATGTTCGAGCCTATTCATGGTTCTTATCCGCAAGCAAAAGGAAAAGATATCGCAAATCCGTTAGCTTCAATTTTATCAGCAGCTATGCTTTTAGAACATTTTGGTTTGCAAGAAGAATCAGATGCAATAAAAAGAGCTTTAGAAAAATCGTTAACTTTAGGTATTACAACAGAAGATATAAAAGGTAAAAATCAATACTCTGCATCAACATCAAAAGTAGGAGGTTTTATTGCAGACTATATTTTAAATCAAGAAGATAGTAATATGAATTTTAAAAATATTCATATGGGTCAAAGTACAATTATTTAAAAAGATAAAATTTTTATTTGGATATTAAACTTTAATTTCAAATATTTGAAGCATAGAATGAAAAAACAAATTTTAAATATTATTTCAATTATTGTCATCGTAATTTCTACGACATGATAAGGAAGTGGTATTTATTTTTAAAATTATAGCCTTCCAATTATTTGGGAGGTTTTTTTTTGAATTTATTTTAATGATTGAATGTCATATTTAAATAGGGTTAATACGCTTTTTATCAGCTTGTTATATGTTTTTTTTAACACCTGAATTTAAAGAGTCTTATTGAGTGTTATTCAATGAAAATAGAGAAATAGTCTAATTTAGTCATCAAATTGAAGAATATATTAAATGGAATTAAATAAACATAGCAAAAGATTAACGCAAGATGAATCTCAGCCTGCATCACAAGCAATGTTGTATGCTGTTGGATTAACAGATGAAGACATGAGTAGGGCTCAAGTTGGAATTGCAAGCACAGGTTATGATGGAAATCCTTGTAATATGCATTTAAATAATTTGGCTGCAGAAGTCAAAGTAGAAAGCAAAATTGCAGGTTTAGTTGGTTTAGGATTTAATACAATTGGAGTTTCTGATGGAATTTCTATGGGGACTTCTGGTATGAATTATTCTTTAGCTTCAAGAGATATTATTGCAGATTCTATAGAAACTGTTATGAATGCTCAAAGTTATGATGCATTGGTTTCTGTGGTTGGTTGTGATAAAAATATGCCAGGAGCAGTAATCGCAATGTTACGTTTAAATCGTCCATCAATTATGATGTATGGTGGTACAATTGCATCAGGAAATTACAAAGGAAAAAAATTAAATATCGTTTCCGCCTTTGAAGCTTTAGGTCAAAAAATGGCTGGAGAAATTGAAGATGATGAATATAGAGAAATTATAAAAAGGGCAATTCCAGGAGCAGGTGCTTGTGGAGGAATGTATACAGCAAATACAATGGCTTCTGCAATAGAATGTATGGGGTTTGGGTTGCCTTATAATTCATCAATACCAGCAGAAAATCCGAATAAATTATCAGAAGCGGAAAGAACTGCTATCGCAATTAAAAATTTATTAGAATTAGATTTAAAACCTTTAGATATTATTTCTAAAAAATCTTTAGAAAATGCAATCGCATTGGTAAATGCTTTAGGAGGATCAACAAATGCAGTTTTACACTTTTTAGCAATTGCGCATGCAGCAGATATTGAGTTTACTTTAGAAGATTTTCAAAGAGTTTCAGACAGAACGCCATTAATTGCAGATTTAAAACCATCAGGAAAATACTTAATGGAAGATGTTCATGGGGTTGGAGGTACGCCTGCAATTATGAAATATTTATTAGAAAATGGATATTTACATGGAGATTGTATGACTGTTACAGGTAAAACATTAGCAGAAAATTTAGCAGATGTAAAAGCAATGGAATTTGAAGATCAAGATGTAATTTATCCAAAAGATAAAGCATTAAAATCATCAGGAAACCTACAAATTTTATTTGGAAACTTAGCAGAAGAAGGAGCTGTAGCAAAAATTTCTGGTAATGAAGGTTTATTGTTTGAAGGAAAAGCTGTGGTTTATAATGGAGAACAAGCGGCAAATACAGGAATTATAAATGGAGAAGTAGAAAGAGGAGATGTAGTCGTCATTCGCTATGTTGGACCTAAAGGAGGACCAGGAATGCCAGAAATGTTAAAACCAACTTCTTTAATAATGGGAGCAGGTTTAGGTAAATCTGTAGCTTTAATTACTGATGGTCGTTTTTCTGGAGGAACTCATGGTTTTGTGGTTGGACATATTACACCAGAAGCTCAATCTGGAGGAACAATTGGGTTATTAAAAACTGGAGATAAAATTAGAATTAGTGCAGAAGATAACTCTATAAATGTTTTAATTTCTGATGAAGAATTAGCAGAAAGAAAATCTAAATGGGTTGCACCAGCATTAAAGCACAAAAAAGGGATTTTGTATAAATATGCAAAAACAGTAGCATCAGCATCTAAAGGATGTGTTACAGATTTATAATCAAAAAGACTGTTATTCCTGCAAATTCAGGGATTTTAAATAAAAAAGTATGGAAACACAAACCATAAAAAACGAAAAACCAGCTACTAAAACTACAGAAAGAATTTCTGGTAGTGAAGCAATTGTAAGATGTTTAATTGAAGAAGATGCTAAGATAATTTACGGTTATCCTGGTGGAGCAATTATGCCAGTTTATGATGAATTATATAAGTATCAAGATAAAATTCATCACGTATTAACACGTCACGAACAAGGTGCAACACATTCTGCACAAGGTTTTGCTAGAATTTCTGGTAAAGTTGGTGTTTGTATAGCAACTTCTGGTCCAGGAGCAACAAATTTAATAACAGGTATCGCTGATGCTCAAATAGATTCTACACCAATGGTGTGTATTACTGGGCAAGTTTTTTCTCATTTATTAGGTTCTGATGCTTTTCAAGAAACAGATATTGTAGGAATTTCTACACCTGTAACAAAATGGAATTGTCAAGTTACTAAAGCTTCTGATATTCCTGCTGCGATGGCAAAAGCTTTTTATATTGCAAAAAGTGGTAGGCCAGGTCCTGTTTTAATAGATATAACGAAAGATGCACAGTTAGAAGAATTTGATTTTTCTTACAAAAAGTGTACAAGAGTAAGAAGTTATAACCCAATTCCTAAAACAGATCTTTCTTCTGTAGAGGCAGCTGCAAAATTAATTAATGGTGCTAAAAAACCATTAATTGTTTGGGGACAAGGTGTTATTTTAAGTGAAGCTGAAGAGCATTTAAAAGCTATTGTAGAAAAAGCAGGAATCCCTGCAGCATGGACTATTTTAGGTGCTTCTGCAATACCAACTTCGCATCCATTAAATGTTGGTATGGTTGGTATGCATGGTAATTATGCGCCAAACAAATTAACAAATGAATGTGATGTTTTAATAGCTATCGGTATGCGTTTTGATGATCGTGTTACTGGTACTTTAGCTACGTATGCAAAACAGGCAAAAGTAATTCACTTTGAAATTGATCCTGCAGAAGTAGATAAAAACGTAAAAACAGATGTTGCTGTTTTGGGTGATGCAAAAACAAGTTTAGAGTTGTTATTGCCATTATTAAACGAAAATACACATCCAGAATGGCGCAAAGAATTTGCAGATTTATATGCTGTTGAGTACGAAAAAGTAATTAAAGACGATATTTATCCAACGAAAGAAGGATTAACCATGGGTGAGGTTCTTCATCAAATTAATATTCAGAGTAAAGGAAACGCAGCAATAGTAAGTGATGTTGGTCAACACCAAATGATAGCTTGTAGATATGCAGAATTTAATAAAACTAAAAGTAATATTACTTCTGGTGGTTTAGGTACAATGGGCTTTGGCTTGCCGGCAGCAATTGGGGCAAAAATGGCGGCTCCAGAAAGAGAAGTTGTTTCTATTTCTGGTGATGGTGGTTACCAAATGACCATTCAAGAATTAGGTACTATTTTTCAACAAAGAGCAGCGGTAAAAGTAGTTGTTTTAAATAACGACTTTTTAGGAATGGTTCGTCAATGGCAACAATTGTTTTTTGATAAACGTTATGCTTCAACAGAAATGGTAAACCCTAATTTTGTTGCAATTGCAGAAGGTTATTATATAAAAGCTAAGAAAGTTACTAAACGAGAAGAGTTAGCAGACGCTGTTGCAGAAATGATGGCAAGTAAAGAGGCTTACTTTTTAGAGGTTTGTGTAGAAAAAGAAGGAAATGTTTTTCCAATGATTCCTACGGGAGCAAGTGTTTCAGATATAAGGTTAGAATAAAATAAAAACAGAATAGAATATAGAAGAAAGAATAAAGACAAGTGTAGTAAGAAAAATAATGTTAATTTAAGTCTATTTTCTAATATCTATTTTCTAATATCTATAAAAAATGAGTACAGAAAAACAATTATATACAATATCAGTTTATACTGAAAATAACATTGGATTGTTGAATAGAATTTCGGCAATTTTTCAAAGAAGACACATTAATATTGAGAGCTTAAACATTTCTCCATCAGAAATAGAAGGTGTTTCTAGATTTACTATTGTAGTAAATATGATTGAAGTAAATGTTAAGAAAATTATAGGCCAAATAGAAAAACAAGTAGAAGTTATAAAGGCTTATTATCATACGCTAGATGAGGTTATTTATCAAATATCTGGTTTGTTTAAAATAAAGTCAGAGCTTTTGTTTGAAGAGCGTCAAATACAGAATATTATTAAAGAAAGTAACGCTAGAATTGTTACTGTAAATAAAGAGTTTTTTGTTTTAGAAAAGTCTGGAAAAAAGGAAGAAATAGTAGATTTATATAATGCCTTAAGTGTTTTTGGAATTATGCAATACACACGTTCTGGCCTTATTTCTGTAACTAAAGACGAAATGAAAATATCAACATTATTAGAGTCATACAACAACTAAATACATAAAAATGTCAAATTATTTTAACACATTAACATTAAGAGAAAAATTAGAGCAGTTAGGAAAATGTAGATTTATGGATGCTTCAGAATTTGAAGACGGCGTAAATGCATTGGTAGGAAAGAGAATTGTAATTGTGGGTTGTGGAGCTCAAGGTTTAAACCAAGGTTTAAATATGAGAGATTCTGGTTTAGACATTTCTTATACATTAAGACAAGCAGCTATAGATCAAAAAAGACAATCTTTTATAAACGCAACTTCTAATAATTTTAAAGTAGGATCTTACGAAGAAATGTTACCTACAGCAGATTTGGTTATTAACTTAACGCCAGATAAACAACATACAAATGTGGTAACTGCTGTAATGCCTTTAATGAAAAAAGGAGCAACATTATCGTATTCTCATGGTTTTAATATCGTTGAGGAAGGTATGCAAATTCGTGAAGATTTAACTGTAATTATGGTTGCGCCAAAATCTCCAGGATCGGAAGTTCGTGAAGAATATAAAAGAGGATTTGGAGTACCAACATTAACGGCAGTTCACCCAGAAAATGATCCAGAAGGAAAAGGTTGGGCACAAGCAAAAGCTTATGCAGTTGCAACTGGAGGAAATAGAGCAGGGGTTTTAGAATCTTCTTTTGTTGCTGAAGTTAAATCTGATTTAATGGGAGAGCAAACTATTTTATGTGGTTTGTTACAAACAGGAGCAATTTTATCTTTTGATAAAATGGTAGAAGAAGGTATTGAGCCAGGTTATGCTGCTAAATTAATTCAATATGGTTGGGAAACTGTAACTGAAGCTTTAAAACATGGAGGAATCACAAATATGATGGACAGATTGTCTAATCCTGCAAAAGTAGAAGCTTTCAGACTCTCTGAAGAATTAAAAGACATTATGCGTCCGTTGTTTCAAAAACATATGGATGATATTATGACTGGTCATTTCTCTGCAACAATGATGGAAGATTGGGCTAATGATGATAAAAACTTATTAACTTGGAGAGCGGCAACTGGAGAAACTGCTTTTGAAAAACAAACAATTACAGATCAAGAAATTCCAGAACAAGAATATTTTGATCACGGAACTTTATTAGTTGCTTTTGTAAGAGCCGGTGTAGAATTGGCTTTTGAAGCTATGACAGAATCTGGAATTATTGCTGCTTCTGCATACTACGAATCTTTACACGAAACACCATTAATTGCAAATACAATTGCAAGAATGAAGCTAGCAGAAATGAATCGTGTAATTTCTGATACAGCAGAATATGGTTGTTATTTATTCGATCATGCTTGTAAACCTTTATTAACAGATTTTATGAAAACTGTTAAGACAGATATTATTGGTAAGAAATTTACAGACTCTAATGATGTTGATAATAAAGAGTTAATTAGAGTTAACAAAATTATTAGAAATCACCCAGTAGAAAAAGTAGGAGAAAGATTAAGAACTTCTATGACGGCAATGCAAGTAATAAAATCTGCATAATAAAATAAAGATTTTAACTTTTATAGAAACCTGTCAGAATTTAAAATCTGACAGGTTTTCTTTTTATATTTGATTAATGAAAACTCAAGAAACCTATTTCCCTAGTTTAGAAAATATCAAACAAGCTGCTTCAAATTTAAAAGACGTTGCTTATGTTACTCCATTGATTCAAAATCAAAACCTTTCTAAGCAATTTCAATCTACTGTTTTATTTAAAAGAGAAGATTTACAAGTAGTTCGGTCGTATAAAATTAGAGGTGCTTATAATAAAATTTCTTCTTTAAATGATGATGAAAAACAAAGAGGAATTGTTTGTGCTAGCGCAGGAAATCATGCACAAGGTGTTGCCTTATCATGTAAGTTATTAGAAATAAAAGGTACTATTTTTATGCCTTCTCCAACGCCAAATCAGAAAATAAATCAAGTAAAAATGTTTGGCGAGGAGTTTATAAATATCATTATTGAAGGTGATACTTTTGATGATGCATTTAATTCTGCAAAACTAGAATGCGATTCTAAAAACAAAACTTTTATTCATCCTTTTAATGACGAAAAAGTAATAGAAGGGCAAGCTACAGTTGGTTTAGAGATTTTAGAGCAAACAAATAAAAAAATAGATTATGTTTTTGTTCCTGTTGGTGGTGGAGGTTTGTCATCAGGTTTGTCAACTCTTTTTAAGGAATTATCACCAGAAACAAAAATTATTGGTGTAGAACCAGAAGGCGCACCTTCTATGCAAACATCTATCAGGAATAAAAAAAATACAGCACTAGAAACTATAAATAATTTTGTAGATGGTGCAGCTGTTAAAAAAGTAGGTGATTTAAATTTTGCTATTTGTAAGCAAAATTTAGATGCTATAATTACAGTTCCAGAAGGCAAAATTTGTCAGACAATTTTAGATTTGTATAATATAGATGCCATTGTTGTAGAACCTGCAGGCGCTCTAAGTATTGCTGCATTAGATTTTTATGCTGATGAAATTAAAGGAAAAAATGTTGTTTGTGTAGTTAGCGGAAGCAATAATGATATTACACGAACAGCAGATATTAAAGAAAGAGCATTATTGTATGCAAATTTAAAGCACTATTTTATTGTAAAATTCCCTCAAAGAGCAGGAGCTTTAAAACAATTTGTGGCAGAAATTTTAGGACCTAATGATGATATTACTCATTTTGAATATACCAAGAAAACAAATAGAGAAAAAGGTGTTGCAGTTGTAGGTTTAGAACTAAAATCGGCAAGTGATTTAGAACCATTAATACATAGAATGAAAGAAAATAATTTCTTTGGCGATTATTTAAATGATAAGCCAGATTTGTTTCAGTTTTTGGTGTAAAATTGAGTTGTCTAATTCAATATTTTAAGAGAAAATACCGAAAAGCATTTCGTGATTAAACCGATAATTGTAAAAGCAAACAGGATAATTTAAGCTTATTTTTTGTTACTTTGAACCAATAATAATTAATCTAAATAGATTACAGAGGTTATTTTTAAGCTTCAAAATTAAATTTAAAATTATGAAACAAGTCTTTGAGGAAATACCAGACGAATATAAAATTGAATCACTTTTACATCAAAAAACGTATTTAGTTGATGGTGAATTAAAAGCATGGAAAGGAGATACTGCTGATGTTTTTTCTACAATTTCATCAACAGAAAATTATAAGCCAACATTATTAGGTACTGTACCAAATTTAGGAGAAGATGAAGCGTTAGAGGCTTTAAATTCTGCTATAAAAGCATACGGAAAAGGGCAAGGTTTATGGCCAACAATGAAAGTTGAAGGTAGAATTGCAGCGATGGAGAAGTTTGTAGTTCAAATGAAAACCAAACGTGAAGAAATTGTAAAATTGTTAATGTGGGAAATTGGTAAATCTTTGCCAGATTCACAAAAAGAGTTTGATAGAACTGTAGAATATATTTACGATACTATTGAAGATTACAAACAAATGGATAGAGATTCTGCTAAGTTTGAAAAAAATAGCGGAGTTCATGCACATATTAGACGTGGACCTTTAGGTGTTGTTTTGTGTTTAGGGCCTTACAATTATCCTTTAAATGAAACTTTTGCATTGTTGATTCCTGCTTTAATGATGGGAAATACAACTATTTTTAAACCAGCAAAACATGGTGTTTTATTATTATCACCATTATTAGAAGCTTTTCAAAGTAGTTTTCCTGCGGGCGTTGTAAATATTATTTATGGTAGAGGTAGAACTTTAGCTACACCAATTATGAAAACTGGTAAAGTTGATGTTTTAGCTTTAATTGGTAACAGTAAATCTGCAAATGCAATTCAAGCAAATCATCCACAAAAAAATAGATTGCGTTTAGTTTTAGGTTTAGAGGCTAAAAATCCTGCAATTGTTTTAGAAGATGCCGATTTAGATTTAGCAATTAACGAATGTTTATCTGGTGCAACTTCTTTTAATGGTCAACGTTGTACAGCTTTAAAAGTAATTTATGTTCACGAAAATATAGTGGAAGAATTTAATAAGCGTTTTTCTGATAAAGTTGATGCTTTAAAATTTGGAAATCCGTGGGAAAATGGAGTACAATTAACACCATTGCCAGAACCTGGTAAAACAGCATATATTCAAGAATTAATTGATGATGCAGCGGAAAAAGGTGCTAAAATTATCAATAAAAAAGGTGGAGAAACTACAGAGAATTATATTTTTCCAGCAGTTTTATATCCAGTTTCTAAAGATATGAGAGTGTATCAAGAAGAACAATTTGGGCCAGTAACACCTGTTTTGTCGTTTAAAAATATTGACGAACCGTTAGATGATATGGCAGAGTCTAATTACGGGCAACAAGTAAGTGTTTTTGGAAGCGATGTAAAAACATTAGCGCCTTTAATTGATACACTTGTAAATTTAGTTTGTAGAGTAAACTTAAACAGTTCTTGTCAACGTGGGCCAGATGTGTATCCGTTTACAGGAAGAAAAGATTCTGCAGTAGCAACTTTAAGTGTTCACGATGCTTTGCGTTCTTTTTCTATTAGAACTTTTGTAGCTTCTAAAGATACACCTTATAATAATGCTATTTTAGAAGAATTATTAGATAAAAAAGCTTCTAATTTTATTAGTACAGATTATATTTTGTAAATAAAATTGATTTTAAATCATAAAAAAATCCTGAGTTAATTAAAACTCAGGATTTGTTTTTTTATAGAAATATGATTATTTATTTTTTTGCTAATAAATCTCTAATTTCTGCTAATAAATCTTCTTGACTAGGACCTGCTGGTGCTGGTTCTGGTGCTGGTTCTTCTTTTTTCTTAGTTGCATTAATACCTTTTACAATCATAAACATTACAAAAGCAACAATAATAAAATCGATAACATTCGTAATAAAATCACCATATAAAATAGCTACTTCACCAGTAATTTTACCAGCTTCATCTGCAATACCTTCTTTAGCAATGTATTTTAGATCTTTAAAATCAGCATTAAATAATAAGCCAATTAACGGAGAAACAATTCCCCCTGTAAACGAAGTAACTACTTGTTTAAAAGCAGCTCCCATAACAAAACCTACAGCAATATCAATAAGGTTTCCCTTCATTGCAAAGTCTTTAAATTCTTTAAGCATTCCCATTTTAAATTGATTTTTAATTTGTTAGGCTGTAAAAGTAGTAAAAATTTATTTATTTAACACTTTTTTAACACGTTGCGAAATTGCAGTTAATGTTTCATAAACTATAGTTTCGGAAACCGTAGCAATATGTTGTATCATTTCTTGATTGTTAAAAATGATTACTTTATCACCTTCTTTACAATCAATTTTAGTAACATCAACCATAATCATATCCATACAAACATTACCAATAATTTTTGCTTTCTGATTGTTAATGATTACAAAACCTTTTTTATTTCCCAATCTTCTAGAAATTCCATCTGCATGACCAACAGGAATTGTTGCAGATTTTATAGGTTTTTTAGCAACGAAAGCTCTGTTATATCCTACAGTTTCTCCAGGTTCAATTAAATGAATTTGAGTAATTATTGAAGTTAAATTGTGCGTATTTTTTAATGTTGATGTTACTTTTTCATCATTTCCAAAACCGTATAATCCAATACCGATTCTAACCATATCAAATTGCGCTTCTGCATAATTTACAACTCCAGATGTATTTAAAATATGTAACATTGGTTTATAGCTTAAGTGTTTGTAAAACTGTTGTGCTATGTATGCAAAATTATTTATTTGATTTATTGTAAAATCCCTTTCTTCTAAATCTTCACTGGCTGCTAAATGCGAAAATAAAGATTGCACTTTCACATGATTTGTTTCTTTTAAATCTGATAAAATTTTAGGAATATCTGTATGCCAGAAACCTAATCTGTTTAAACCTGTATTAAATTTTAAATGAATTGGGTAATTCATTAAAGGCGTTTCGTCTGCCAATTTTAAAAAAGCATCAAAAACTTTAAAACCATATAAGTTTGGTTCTAATCTGTAATCTACAATAGATTGTAAAGTTTGCACTTGTGGATGTAAAACTAAAATAGGTGCTTCAATACCAGCTTCACGTAAAGCAATTCCTTCAGCAGCAAAAGCAACAGCAAAATAATCTACTTTTTCTTCTAAAAATTTAGCAATTTCTACACTATCACTTCCATATCCGAAGGCTTTTACAACCGCTAAAATTTTGGTTTCTGGTTTTAGTTTTTGCTTAAAATAAGTAAGATTATGTTCTAGTGCTTTTCCATCAATTTCTAAAACAGTTACATGATTATTCATAAATTTAGCACTTTATTCAGTGTCTTCTGATTCGGGTTTATTTTCATCAGAAGAAACTATTTGGTTTTGTTTGTTTTTGATGGCTTTGTAATATGCAGCTCTGCTTAAAGGCTCGTATTCTTGAGTTTCGCCCAACATTACCAATTTATCATTTTGTGCTTTTCTAAAACTAAAATGCGCCAAATTACCAGTGTGAGTACAAACAGCGTGTACTTTTGTTACATATTCTGCAGTTGCCATTAAAGCTGGCATTGGTCCAAAAGGATTTCCTTTAAAATCCATGTCTAAACCAGCCACAATAACTCTAATTCCGCTATTTGCTAAATCATTACAAACGGCAACAATTTCATCATCAAAAAATTGAGCTTCATCAATACCAACAACATCTACATCATTTACTAACAAACGAATATTTGAAGAAACTGGTACAGGTGTTGATCTAATTCTATTATCATTATGAGAAACAACTTCTTCTTCATCATAACGTGTATCAACTGCAGGTTTAAAAATTTCTACGCGTTGTTTAGCAAACTGAGCTCGTTTTAAACGTCTAATTAATTCTTCTGTTTTACCAGAAAACATAGAGCCGCAAATAACTTCAATCCAGCCAAATTGTTCTGTGTGATTTACTGTATTTTCGAGAAACATTTTGTAATTTTAAGCGTTAAAAATTTGTGTTACTTTGCGTGTCGCAAATTTAGGAATATTTACGAGTAAAAAATAAAATCAAACAACAACTTATGCACAAAAAATTAGAGGCAGATTTAATAAGCTTAGCTCACAGCATTTTGCAGATGAAGAATAAAGAAAATGTGTTCTTATTAAAACAAAAGTCGAAAGAAATTTATGAAAAGCTATCTGTTCTTGCATTTGTTGAAGAATATGTAAACGCAACACCAGGTATAAAAGAAACAAAAGAAGAACTAGTAGAAAAAGTAGAACAAGCTTTTGAAGTAAAAGAAAATAGCAATGTTGATGAAAAAGATGCAGAAGAGTTTATTTTAATAGAAGAAAAAGTAATGTATAATCTTGTAGATGAATCTGAAGAAGAAAAACAAGAAATTAAGCAAGAAGTTGTAATTGAAGAAAAAGTAGCGCCTAAAGTTGAAGAAATTTTAGAACAACCTTTTGATGAATTAGAAGAAATTATTTTTTCTGAAACTAAAATTGAAGAGCCTAAAACAGAAGAAGCAAAACCAGAAGAACCTTATATAAATGATGTTGTTATGGTTGAAGTAAATAAAACAAAAACGTTAGAAGAAGAATTGCAAGACACTTTTTCTGTAGATTTAATGGCAGATTTGTTTGATAATGCGCAACCAAAATCGTTAAATGATAAATTTGCAGCAAACATTCAAATTGGTTTAAATGATAGAATTGCTTTTGTAAAAAACCTTTTTAACAATCAGCAAGAAGATTATAACAGAGTAATTTCTCAATTAAACACTTTTAAATCTGTAAAAGAAGCAAAAGAATTTATTATTAAAATGGTAAAACCAGATTATAATTGGTCTAATCACGAGGAATTAGAAGCTCGTTTTTTAGAAATTATAGAACGTAAGTTTTCTTAAATCTAACAATATAATTTTTCTAGCTTGAAATCAGTTTTAATTCATACACATTTTCATAGACGAAAAACCGGAGTTACTAGAAGTATAGAAAATGTACTTCCTTTTTTTACTGATGAATTTGAAACCTATGTTTATGGTACAAATATAAACGGAGTTCAAATTACCACATCTAAGCTAAAATCTATTTTATTTTCTGATGTAAAAACTGTTGTGCATTGTCATAGAAATAATGAAATAATAAGGATGTTATTATTTCGTTTTTTAGGAGCAAAATTTACCTTAGTTGCAACAAGACATGCAGAAACTGTGCCTTCTGGCTTAACTAAGTTTTTATTAAAAAAAGCAGATAAAGTTGTTACACTCATAAAAAGTATGAGTATTAATTTAGGTATAAAAAATACAATTGTTGGTCACGGAGTTAAGGTTAATGAATTTTTGCCAAATTCTGAAAAAAAGTTAGAAAATATATTACAAGAAAACATTGTTTTAAATGCAGGAAGAGTAAGAAAAGCAAAAGGTCAATTTGTTTTGTTAGAAGCTGCAAAAACTTTAAAAGAGCATAAAAATTGGGCTTTAGTAATTGTTGGCAAAGTAGATAAACCAGCTTTTTTAGAAGAATTAAAAACAATAGCTAAAAAACATGAAATAGAAAATCAGGTTTATTTTATTGATGAAACGAGAGATATTATATCTTATTATCAAGCGGCAAAAATTGTAGTTGCTCCAAGTTTTTCTGAAGGATTTTCTTTAGTTACAGCAGAAGCAATGTCTTGCGAATGTTCTGTAATTGCTACAAGAAATGTTGGGGTACATTCAGAATTAATTTCTGATAAAAAAAATGGTTATTTGTTTAATGCTGGCGATTCATCAACCTTAGAAAACCTTTTATCAAAAGCTATTAAAAACGAAATTCCGCATTTAGGAAAACAAGCTAGAGAAGAAATTGTTAAAAACTGGAGTGCAAAAAAAGAAGCTCAAAACTTAATAGCACTTTATAAATCAAAATAATTAAAAAATGAAAAAAATAATATTCGCCTTTTTAATAGCAATCTTTACATTTTCGAATGTAAATGCTCAAAAAATAGAAGTTAAAAAGTTTTTTGGAGAAAATTTATTTTATCAGAATGGAGAAAAATTAACAATGAATCAACTAAAAGAGGTTTTAAAAAATAATAAAGAAACCTTAGATTTGATAAAATCAGCAAAACATAATTATACGTGGTCATCGGTTTTAGGGTTTTCTGGTGGCGCATTAATAGGTATTCCTATCGGAACAGCAATAGGAGGTGGAGATCCAAAATGGGAAATTGCTGGTTTGGGTGCAACTTTAATTTTAGTAGCAATTCCTCTTTTAAATAATTATAATAAAAAATCGAAAGCTGCGGTAGATCTCTACAATGTTGGTTTGCCAACTGTTAGTGCTAGCTTTCAACCAGAATTTAATTTAAATTTTAAAGGTTCAAGTTTAGGAATTGTAATGAACTTTTGATGTGAAAAAAATAAAAATTGTAACAAATTGTTTTTGTAGTCGTCTCAAAATAAAACAACCACATGAAACATTTAACAACAATTTTATTCGCACTTTTAATTACTAGTATTTCTGCGCAAGAAGTAGCTTTTCAAAAATTCTATAAAGTAAATAAAGATAAATCAACTTTTTCAATCAATTTATCAGCTTCATTAGCGGGCTCATTTTTAGATGATGAAAATGATAGCGATTTAATGAATGTTATTAAAAAATCGAGTGATTTTAAAGTTATGATTTTTGATAATGAAGATAATGTTGTTTCAAAGGATTTTAGAAAATTTATCAGAAAAAATAAATTAAAAACGTTTGCTCGCATAAAAGATAATGGTAGCAATGCAGAACTGTTTTTTATTGAAAAAAAAGATTACATAAGAGAAATCATTATTAGAACAAATAGCAATAATGATAAACTTGTTTTATTTGGCTTAAAAACAAAAATTACAAAAGATGAGTTAGCAGAAATGATTTCTAATTCTGATATTAAAATCTCATCAAAATAAATAGAAATTTAGTTAAATTTTAGAGTAAACAAAAGATGTCTGCAATTTTTGTAGACATCTTTTATTTTTATTAACTCGTAAAATAAAGGAAACATTATCCAATTTTCTTTTTTAATTCTTCAATAACTTTTTTACTGTTTCCTATAAAAATTTCATCATTAAATATAAAAACAGGGCGTTTTAAAAAAGTATATTCATCTAAAATAAATTGCCTATAATCTGCTTCTGTTAACGTCTGATTTTTTAAATCCTTAGATTTGTACAACTTTGCACGTTTATTAAATAAGGCTTCATAACTTCCAGAAAGTTTGTGCATTTCTTCTAATTGAACAACAGTAACTGGATTAGCTTTTATTTCTTGACGCTCAAAACCATCAGTATTTACTTCTTTTAAAATTCTTCGGCAAGTATCACAAGTTTGTAAAAAGTAGACTTTCTTCATTTTATTAAATTATATTTACATCTTCAAAATTACACATAAAAATCTAACATGCATAATTAAATGTTTTATCAGAAATAGAAGTATTTAAAGTGATGTAAATGTGTAAGTTTAAAATAAATAAAAGAATATATGAAAGCACAATTTGATATTTTAAGAACATCGAGAAATCTTGTTTTAAAAGAGTTAGAAGGTTTAACTTTAGAGCAAATTCATGAAATTCCAACAGGGTTTAAAAATAATATTGCTTGGAATGTAGCGCATTTAGTGGTTACGCAACAATTATTAAATTACAAATTAGCAGGTTTAGATTGTTTATGTTCTGATGAATTGATTGAAGATTATAAAAAAGGAACTTTGCCTTCAAAAACTTTTACAGAAGAAGAATTTGAAGAAATAAAAGATTTGCTTTTAGGTTTACCAGATACTTTAGAAGAAGATTATAAAGCAGGTATTTTCGAGTCTTTTAAAGAATACCCAACAAGTACAGGTTTTGTTTTAACTACTATAGAATCTGCAATTTCATTTAATAATTTTCATGAAGGAATTCATTACGGAATTATTAGATCTATTAAAAAAATCGTATAATATTCTATGGATTATTTTTTAATTGCAACCGTTTTAATTGTACTCTCAGCTCTTTTTGGGTATATAAATACACGTTTTTTAAAATTGCCAAACTCAATTGGCTTAATGCTGATAACCATTTTGTTTACGTTAGCAGTTTTTGTATTAAGTTATTTTGATGACACTTTGCTGCTTAAAGAAAGAGAACTCATTACAAGTATTGATTTTAAAACAGTTTTGTTAGATGTTATGTTAAGTTTTTTGCTTTTTGCAGGTGCTTTACATACCAATTTTCAGCAATTAAAAATCCAAAGAAAACCAGTATTAATTTTTGCAACTTTAGGCACTTTAATTTCTACTTTTTTAGCAGGAGTTCTTGTTTTTTATGCGCTTAAAATTGTAAATCTTAATGTAGATTTTATTTATTGTTTACTTTTTGGAGCTTTAATTTCACCAACAGATCCTATTGCTGTTTTAGGAATTATGAAAAAAGTTGGAGCACCAAAAAAACTAGAAACAAAAATTGTTGGAGAATCTTTATTTAATGACGGAGTTGGCGTTGTAATTTTTCTAACTATTTACCAAATTGCAAGTGGAGGAAGCGAAATTTCTGTGGGTCATATTGCAGAATTATTTCTTGTTGAAGTTGTTGGTGGAATTGTATTTGGCCTTGTAATTGGTTGGATAACTTATAGATTATTAAAAAGTATTGACGATTATGACACCGAAGTAATTATTACACTCGCTGCTGTTATGGGCGGAACTTTAGTTGCTCAACATTTTCATTTATCGGCTCCTTTAGCAATGGTTACTGCAGGATTATTAGTAGGTACAGATACGGTTAGAAAAAATTCTATGAGCGAAGTTACAGAGCTTTATGTTGATAAATTTTGGGAATTGATAGATGTACTTTTAAACACAATTCTTTTTGTAATGATTGGAATGGAAATTTTAGTTTTAACATTAGATACTAGTTATATTTTAGCAGGTTTTATAGTGGTTCCTTTATTGTTATTTGCAAGATATATTTCATTATTAATACCAATAAAATTATACGCTAAGAAGTTAGATTTTGTTCCGAAAACAAATTTAATTATGACTTGGGGAGGTTTACGAGGTGGAATTTCAATTGCTTTGGCCTTAAGTTTAACGCAAGATATGGAACGCGATTTATTTCTAGTAATAACTTACATTATTGTTGTTTTTTCTATCTTAGTACAAGGTTTAACGGTTGGAAAACTCATTAAAAAATTTACACTAGAACCTAAGAGTTAATTAGAAAATATAAAAATTAAAAAATCCTGAAAGATTTAAATTCTTTCAGGATTTTTTTTATGAAGTTTAATCAACAATAAAACTTTCTTCTAAGAAATAATTGGCTCTAAGATCTGCGTTGTTTATTTCTTTATGATATAAAATAGTTTCTGGCAGTCTTCTTTCCAGAAAACTTCCTGTATCCCATTTGTTGTTTTTATTTTCATCAATAATAATTCTAATTGTATATTTTTTAGGTTCTAATAAATCAAAAACAATGGTTTCTGTAGTTGCTATAAAATTACGTTGTACAACTTCAAAATTTTTAGAACCAGTAAGTAATTCAACAATTAAATTTTTAGAATTTACGTTGTTTACTTTTAATGTAATTCTGCCGTAATCTTCTAATTCTTTTGTGCTAAAATTGTATTTAAGAGTGTCATTCTTAAATGAAAAAATATCATTAAAAGCATCAGGAAGAACAGTTAAATGATATTTTTGATTAGGTTCTTGCTTAAAAAGTAATCCTATTTTATTTTCCTTTTTAGAAAGTAAAGTTGTGTATTTTATAGCAATTGTGTCTTTATCAAAAAGGCTAATTTTACTCGTGTCAACTTTTACAATAGGGTTATTACTTTTAAAGAATAAAGTGTCTCTTAGGTGTAAAGTGTTACTTATGGACGATTTTATTACTAAAGAATCTATTTTTTTTTTACGCAATCTTACGGTTAAAGTATCAGAAAATTCGTTATTTGAAACTTCAAAATTTAAAGAATCAGCTTCAAACGGAGTAAACCAAAAGTTTAATGTGTCTTTATCTATTTCTAATTTAGAGACACTTTTAAAGTCTTCTGGTACTTTAGAAAGTACTTTTATTTGCATGTTTTTTGCATCACCTTCAAAACCAAATTCTATTTTTCCTTTGGTAATTTCTTTTCCTCTTTTAAATTTATAAGGTTGTTCTTCTTTAAATAAAATAAGTGGGTTTTTTATAATACTATCTCTGGGAAATTGGATAGTATCCATACTAAAACCAATTTTTTCTGTAACAGGATTAAAAATATAATCGCTTACAGATTCTTGCAAAGCCAACATTAAATAGTTTCCTTTTCTAAGGTTTGTAAAATTAAAAACAGTTGTATCTAAAGTACTTGTAATGTAATTTGGTTTCTTTTTATAAACTATAGAATCGTTAAAAGCACTATCTATTCTATATAATAAAATATTAATTTTTTTAGGTGTTTCAATAAGCTTAGCATCAACAATACTGCCGGAAGTTGTTAAGGAGTCAATGTATGTTCCTGTAGAAAAAACATATTTAAAATTCTCTAATTTATTACCTTCATTATTATCTTCAATTGCGTTTCCAAAATTAATAATGTAGGTTGTATTTGGTTGTAAAGTGTCTAAGATTTTAATTTTTATATATTCGCTTGGTGTACCTTGAGGAGAAATTAATGCAGGGTTTTCCATTGGAGGAGAAATCACCAATTGACTGTTTAATTCTTTTAATGTAATGTACTCGTTAAAGTTGATTCTAATTTCTTTTTTATCAAATTTTACAGTTTCATAAGGCGGAATAGAAGTTACAAACAAAGGTGCTTCTTCATCTTTTGGGCCACCATCTGGTCTACCAGTTCTTGCGCAATTGGTAACAAAAATTAGTAAGACGGATAAAAAAAGAAATCTATAAACTATTTTCACGAAAATTAAATTTGATACAAATTAACAATAATTTTTGAATATAAAATCATAAAATTTACTCTGTATATGCCATTGTTAAAATACTTAAGGTGCAGTTTTTAGATTTTAGAAATTCTTTTGCGCAAGCTTCTAAAGTTGCGCCAGTTGTAATAACATCATCAATTAATAAAACGTTTTTATTATCAAAAAAAGAAGGATTCGTTAAAAGAAATTTTGTGTCAATATTATTAAAACGTTCAAAACGAGCTTTAAAAGTTTGGGTTTTAGTTGATGAAATTCTAACTAAATTATTTTCTAAGTAGATAATATTTAGATGATTGCTTATGATTTTACCAAATTTTGTAACTTGATTATAGCCTCTTTCTCTTAATTTCTTTGGATGTAAGGGCACAGGAATTATGTAATCTATCGATTTAAATTCTTGATTTTCTTTTAAAATTTCGCCTAACCAATTGCCAAAAAATACACCAACTTCTTCATTGCCTTTGTATTTTAAATCGTGTATTAATTTTTGAACACTTCCTTTTTTTCTGTAAAACAATAATGAAAAGGCCTTTTCAATAAGAATTCTGCCATAAAAAGTTTGTGTAACTTTATTATTTTTAAAATCTAGAAAACCTGTTAAAGGTAAGTCGTGTCTACAAATTGTACAGATACTAGTTTCGTTTTCTACTAATTTATCTTCACAAACTGTACACAATTTAGGGTAAAAAAGATGGAATAAGTCTTTTAAAAGTCTCATCTTTACAGAACAATTTTAAATAAATATACTTAATAATTAAGAAATAACAATTGTCTAGCAGAATAAAATTTTTAAAAGAAGCAGTAAAAAATATTAAAACATTGGGTACTGTTACGCCAAGTTCAAGATTTTTATCTAAAAGAATGTTACGAGAAATAAACTTCTCAAATGCAGATGTTATTGTGGAATTAGGTCCTGGTACTGGAGCAATAACAAAATATATTTTAGATAATTTATCGCCAAAGGCAATCTTAATTTGTTTTGAAATTAACGATAATTTTTATCAGCAATTACATAAATTAGAACATCCGCAATTAATTATTTTAAAAGCATCCGCAGAAAAAATTGTCGATGAATTAAAAAAACTTCAAATTCATCAAGTAAATTATATCATTTCTAGTTTGCCGCTTACAATTATTCCTGATGAAATTTCTAGTGAAATATTAGAAAGATCTTTCGAAGTTTTAGAAGAAAATGGCAATTTTATACAGTATCAATACAGTTTAAGCTATTTTAGAAAATTAAAAAATGTATATAAAGAGTCTATTTCATTAGAGTTTGAGCCTTTAAATATTCCTCCGGCATTTATTTATCGCTGTAAAAAAGTCGTTTAAATTTTTCTTGAAAAATTTGAGTAAACATGTATCTTTGCGCTCATTATGGCAAAACAAGAAGATCAATTTAAAAAAGTTTTATCACACGCAAAAGAATACGGTTATGTATTTCAATCATCAGAAATTTATGATGGTTTAAGCGCGGTTTACGACTATGCTCAAAATGGAGTTGAGCTAAAGAAAAATATTAGAGATTATTGGTGGAAAGCAATGGTGCAAATGCACGAAAACATTGTTGGTATTGATGCAGCAATTTTAATGCATCCTACAACTTGGAAAGCATCTGGTCATGTAGATGCTTTTAACGATCCTTTAATTGATAACAAAGATTCTAAAAAACGTTACAGAGCAGATGTTTTAATTGAAGATTATTGCGCTAAAATCGAAGGCAAAATAAATAAAGAAGTTATTAAAGCAGCAAAACGTTTTGGAGACGCTTTTAATAAAGAAGAATTTTTAGCTACAAATGCAAGAGTTGTTGGTTATCAAGAACAAATAAATACAATTTTAGCAAGAATGGGTAAATCTTTAAGTAATGAAGATTTAGCAGATGTTAAGTTGTTAATTGAAGAATTAGGTATTGCAGATCCTTTAACTGGTTCTAGAAATTGGACAGAAGTTAAGCAATTTAATTTAATGTTTGGTACTCAAATTGGTGCATCTGCAGAAAGTTCTACGCAAGTTTATTTAAGACCAGAAACAGCGCAAGGTATTTTTGTAAACTTTTTAAATGTACAAAAAACTGGTAGAATGAAAATTCCTTTCGGAATTGCACAAACAGGTAAAGCTTTTAGAAATGAGATTGTTGCAAGACAATTTATTTTTAGAATGCGTGAATTTGAACAAATGGAAATGCAATTTTTTGTAAAACCAGGAACTCAAAAAGTTTGGTATGAACAATGGAAAGAAACGCGTTTAAAATGGCATTTATCTTTAGGAATGGGAACAGAGAATTACCGTTTTCATGACCACGATAAATTAGCACATTATGCAGATGCAGCAGCAGATATCGAGTTTAATTTTCCTTTCGGATTTAAAGAATTAGAAGGAATTCATTCTCGTACAGATTTCGATTTAAAAGCACATGAAGAATACTCTGGTAAGAAATTACAGTATTTCGATCATGAAGAGAATAAAAGTTATACGCCTTATGTTGTAGAAACTTCTATTGGTTTAGATAGAATGTTTTTAGCTGTTTTTTCTAATTCTTTAGTAGAAGAAGAATTAGAAAACGGAACAACAAGAACCGTTTTAAAATTACCAGCAGTTTTAGCGCCTTTTAAAGCGGCAATTTTACCTTTGGTTAAAAAAGATGGTTTGCCAGAAGTTGCTCGCGAAATTATGGAAGAATTAAAATGGGATTTTAATGTTTTTTATGATGAAAAAGATGCAGTAGGTAAACGTTATAGAAGACAAGATGCAAACGGAACGCCTTTTTGTATTACAGTAGATCATGATACTTTAGCAGATAAAACTGTTACTATTCGATATAGAGATTCTATGGAACAAAAACGTGTTGCAATAGCAGATTTAAAAGATATTATTAAAGCTGAAGTTGATGTAAAGACTTGGTTACAAAAGATGTAACTATATTGCGTTTTAACACAAAAAAAAGAGGTCGTCTAAAAACAATTTAGACGACCTCTTTTTTATTTAAATTATTGATTTTTTTTCTAGAATCTCCAACCTACATTTAAGCCCAATCTTGGAACTATTACAGGTGAATCTGAGCCAAATAAATTACGACCAAGACCACCATATAAATCAATAGTTAAACCACCGCTTGCTATGTACTTTGTACCTACTGCAACACCAAGAGCGCCATCTGTATATTTTACATCGTAAATGTCAGAATTTTTAACGGATTCTTTTTTTCCAGAATTTATTCCAAAAAAACCTTCACCAAAAAAGTTCCATTGCTCATTTGTTGTGAAATAATGACGATAATAAGGAGTAATCATTGTGTTTTCATTGTATCTAAAATCGGCACTTTGTTTTGCTAAATTAAATGAAGCAGAAACTCCAAAAGAAGATTCGTCTGATAAATATTGTTCGTAAGAAAACGATAAATTTTTAATTATTAATGTGTTAGCTATATCTAGTTTTAATTCTTGTTGAGCAAAACCAAAAGAACTTATAAATAAAGTAATAAGTAAAACTAATTTTTTCATGGATTTTATTTTTATTAAATATGTGGTGCAAACATACTAAATTCTAATTGTATAATTTAAAATCTGTACCCTAAAGAAATGCCTCCTCTAGTAATTAAATCATTTTCTAAATAATCATTGTCGTTACTACTATTATTAAAAAGGTTTCTACCAACACCTAAATATATTTCTGCTGTAAAACCAGATTTTATAATAAATTTACCACCAACAGATACTCCAAGAGCAAAATTTGTTTCTTTATAGACCTCATCATTCTCAATGTAATTTCCATAATTATCGTAATAGGAGTAATAATAATTTATGTCTTTATACGTGTTTAACATTCCAAAACCTTCTACAAAGAAACCTCTTGCATATCTAGATTCAGAAAAATACCATCTATAATAAGGTGTTATAGAAAACTTTTTAGGAAAATATAAATCATTATTAATATCATTAAAGTTGTAGAAAACTCCAACTCCAAATGATGAATCTTTGTTCAGTAAATATTCATAAGAAACATCCAAAGAAGAAAAAACAATTAAGCTAAATGCATTTAATTTTACTTCATATTTTTTGTTAACATCTTGTGGGTAAATTGATTCCTTTTCTTGAGCAAAAGAGATTGTTGTTACTGCTAAAAGAATTAATAAAGTAATTTTTTTCATGGTTTATTTTTAATGTTTTAAGTTAACAAAAGTATCAAAAAGCATTCCACGAAAAATTTAAAACAGTTTTTTATTACAGAATCTATGTAAGAGCTGTTTGTAATATCTATTTATTTTTATTAATTAATTGATAATTAGGTTTATAGTTGTTGTTTATTGTAAAATTTATTCTTCAGAAAAACTATTTAGCAACATAAAAATTCCTTTTGTAAGTATTTTTTTGTTATTAAATACTTCATAATTTTTTATTTGTATATAATTTTCATCTTGTAAACCAACATTTAATTCCACCTTTTCAAATTGATATATATCCTCTTTTGTGCCTTTTAAAACGAGAGCATAATAGCTGTCATTATTTTGTATGATTGCTCTTTTTGGAAGTGAAATTTCTTTTTTTGAATCACAAATAATATCAGCTTCTACAAACATTCCTGTAATAAAATTCGTTTTCTCTTCTTCATGTATATGACCATGAACTTTAATAGTTCTGTCGTTATTTATAGTTGTACCAACCAAATGCACTTCTGCCTCATAGATTGTATCGGATGCTTCAGGAACTTTAAAAAGTATTTTTTGCTCTTTTTTAATTTTTAAAATATCTTTTTCGAAAACGGATAATTCTAAATGAATATGATTGGTATTCACAATTTCTAATAACTCACTTTCAGAAGATACAAAAGTTCCATTGCTAACATTTACTTTGGTTACAAAACCATTTATAGGTGAATAAATATTTATTGTTGATGTAATTTGTCCTTTTTCAACAGTATCTGGATTGATATTTAGTATTTGTAATTTTTGACGCAAACCATTATAAGTAGCTAAATTACTCTTGTAAGTACTTTCTGCTTTTAAGTAATTTTTTTCTGATGAAATTTGTTCATCAAACAAAGTTTTTTGTCTAGAATATTCATTTTTTAAATAAGCAAGTTGTTCTGCGATTTCTAAATATTCTTGTTGCATTTCTACAAATTCAATGTTTTTTAAACTAGCAATTAATTGACCTTTTGTTACTTTGTCGCCAATTAAAAGCGGAATTTTAGTTACATAACCACCAACAAAAGTACTCACGCTTGCTTTATTTTCTGGCGGAACATCAATTATTCCGCTTGCTTTTACAACTGTGTTAAAAGTTTGTTTAGTAAGTTGACCAAATTCCATTTTTTCACCCTTAAATTGAGCCTTATTAATACTGATTTCGTTTTTATTAATAACAGTTTCTATTTCTGTAGTTGAAGGTTTTTCTTTATTTCCACAAGCTAAAAAGGTGATGGAAAATAGTAAAATATATATGTTTTTCATTTTTAAAATGTATTTAAAATAAGATAATTAATGTTGATAACAGTTTGGTTGTAGGTATTTAAATTTTCTAAATACGTTAACTCAATGTCTTTTGCAGTTTCTAAACTTTGTATGTATTGAAAAAAATCTATTTCACCTTCTTTAAATGTAAGGTTAGCGGTTTTGATAATTTCATTTTTAAGAGTTTTCCCTTCGTTTTCATAATAGTTTATAGCTTCTTCATATTGTTTTAATGTTGCTAAAAGCGTATTATATTGTCCTTCTAATTTTATTTTATAAGCTGCTTTTTGTTCAATAACAATTTCTTGAGCAATTTTAGAAGCTTTAATTTTTGATGAAATACCAGAAAATAATAACGGAATTTTTAATCCAAATTGATACCCATTTATGTTTGTGTTTAATTGACTATTTGTACCTTGAAAATATTCTAAACTAATATCTGGTAATAAACTTTGCTTTTCTTTTTTAGTTAAAGCTTTTTGATAGTTTTTAGCATTATCAAAATATTGTAACCCTAAATTATTTTTAATAGAAATAGTTTCAATCTTTAATTTTATAAGCGGTTGATCTAAAATACGTAATGAATTTATTTGCACAACAGCTTTTAATTGTTCTGATGAAAAGACTACCTCCTGCAAAGCTTGATTACAGGATGTTTGTAATTGTTTTTGTTTAGATTTTGCAGTAATCATTTCTAAATAATTAGTCTCACCTAACTCAAATTTTCGTTTTGCTTTTGTTGCAAAATCTAAATACAAGCTATCTAAAAAACGATAGGTTTTTAACTTATTTTTAGCATAACTAAGCTGATAATAATTGCTGTAAACTGCTTTTTTAATTTGCATAAGTTGCAAACTATAATTCGTTTCTTCGATGTTTACTTTTGATTTCTGTACCTTTTTATCAGCAAAATAAACCGTTGGAAATTTAAAATCTTGCGCAATTCCAAATACTTTTAAAGGCAGGTTATTTACAGCCAAATTATTTTCATCATAACTATAATAAAAAGCTGTTTTATCAAAATTAAATGCATTTCCAACTAAAGCGTTGCTTTCAGCTATTTTTAAATTAGCAGCTTTTAAACTCTTATTATTTTTTATAGCCAAAGTTAAAGTTTCATTGATTGTTAGTTTATTTTGTGCAGAACTACTGATAATAAAAAAGAAACCAAGAATAGTAAGAACACTATTTTTAGTCATTTTTATAGATTTTTTTTCTTCAAACCATGCGTATAAAACTGGTAAAACAATTAATGTTAAGATTGTTGCAGTTACCAAACCACCAACAACTACAGTTGCTAACGGACGCTGAACTTCTGCACCTGCATTCGTAGAAACAGCCATTGGTAAAAAACCTAAAGCAGCAGCTGAAGCAGTTAATAAAACAGGTCTTAAACGTTCTTTTGTGCCTCTTTTTATGCGTTCTTCAATATCTTCAATTCCTTCTTCTTTAAGTACTTTAAAATGTTCTATTAACACAATTCCGTTAAGAACTGCAATTCCAAAAAGTGCAATAAAGCCAACTCCTGCAGAAATACTAAAAGGCAGATCTCGAAGCCAAAGTAATAAAACCCCACCAACAGCAGAAAGCGGAATGGCAGAATAGACTAATAGCGCTTCTTTAACAGAACCAAAAGCAAAGTATAAAAGTAGAAAAATTAATGCTAAAGCAACAGGAACGGCAACTGTTAAACGTGCTTTAGCGCTTTGTAAGTTTTCAAATTGTCCGCCATAAGTAACCTTGTAACCAACAGGTATTTTAAATTTTCGATCAATAATAGCTCTTACATCATCTACAACAGATTGTAGATCTCTATTTCTAACATTTATGCCAATTACAATTCTACGTTTTGTGTCGTCTCTAGAAATTTTAGCAGGTCCGGTTGTATATTTAATTGTTGCTAATTCACTCAACGGAATTTTATTTCCATTTGGAGTATCAATATATAAATGTTGTAAACTTTCGAGATTCTTTCTATTTTTTTCATCCAAACGAATCACTAAATCAAAGCGTTTTTCACCTTCAAAAATATTACCAACTGTTCCGCCAGCAAACCCCATGGTAATCATTTTATTTACATCAGCAATATTTAAACCATAACGTGCAATTTTACTGCGGTTAAAGTTTACACTCATTTGTGGTAAACCTTCTACTTTTTCTATAATAATGTCTGATGCTCCTTCTACATTTTTTATCAATTCTTTTACTTCGTTTGCTTTATTAGCTAAAACCGATAAATCGTCACCAAAAATTTTAATTGCAACATCTGCTCTAACCCCTGTAATTAACTCATTAAAACGCATTTCTATAGGTTGTGTAAATTCTACTTCCATGCCAGGAATTATGGCTAAAGCTTCTTTAAATTTATCGGCTAACTCATCTTTGCTTTTTGTAGAAATCCATTCGCTTTTCGGTTTTAATTTGATAATAACATCGCTTTCTTCCATAGACATTGGATCTGTAGGAACTTCTGCAGCACCAATTCTACTAACTACTTGATCGACTTCTGGAAAATTATCTAAAAGAATTTGCTCTATTTTTGTGGTAATTTCGATGGTTTTGCCTAATGATGTTCCTGTTTTTAAAACAGGCTGAATTACAAAATCGCCTTCATCTAAAGTTGGTACAAATTCACCACCCATTGTGCTGAATAAAAATACACTTGTTGTTAATAATAATCCAGCCAAACCAATAACAATTTTTTTATGAGCTAAAGCCCATCCTATCGATGGTTTATACCAAAAATTTAACACTTTCATCAATTTAATGGAAATGTTATTTTTATTTTGTTTTTGAGATTTTAAAAAGAGAGAAGAAGCAACCGGAACGTAGGTTAAACATAGTAACATAGCGCCAATTAAAGCAAAGCTAAAAGTAAGTGCCATAGGTCTAAACATTTTACCTTCTACACCGCTTAAAGATAAAATAGGAATAAAAACTATTAAAATGATTAATTGCCCAAAAATGGCAGAATTCATCATTTTTGAAGCGCTTTTAAGGGTAATTTTATCAATTTCTTCTTGTTTCCCTTCTGATGAAAGAGATTTTAGCTTATCACTTTCTGTAATAATTCTAAAAGCAATAAATTCAACAATAATTACTGCACCATCTATTATAATACCAAAATCAATGGCACCTAAACTCATTAAATTGGCATCAACCCCAAAAATATACATTAAAGAAATTGCAAATAATAAACTTAAAGGAATAACTGAAGCAACGACTATACCAGACCGTAAATCTCCTAATAATAAAACAACAACAAATATTACAATAAGTGAACCTAAAATTAAGTTTTCAGAAACAGTAAATGTAGTTTTGTTAATCAGTTCGCTACGTTCTAAAAAAGCATTAATATAAACGCCTTCTGGTAAAGTGCTTTCAATTTCGCTTACACGCTCTTTTACAGCATCAATAATAGCTTTAGAGTTTCCGTCTTTTAGCATCATAATTTGCCCAAGCACTTTTTCTCCTTCTCCGTTTCCAGTAATTGCGCCAAAACGAGTTGCACTACCAAAACCAATTTTTGCAACATCTTTAACGTAAATGGGTGTTCCTTCATTTTTAACGACAATATTGCTTATATCTTCTAGGTTTTTTATCAAACCCTCACCTCTAATAAAAAAAGTTTCGTTGGTTTTTTCTATATAACCACCACCAGCAATACTGTTGTTTTTTTCTAAAGCATCAAAAATTTCAACGACAGAAATTTGCATTGCATTTAGTTTATTCGGATTGATTGCAACTTCATATTGTTTTAAAAGTCCGCCCCAAGTATTCACTTCAACAACACCCGGAATTCCAGAAAGTTGTCTCTTTACAATCCAATCTTGAATAGTTCGTAATTCTGTTATAGAATAGTGATCTTCAAAACCAGGTTTTACATCTAATATATATTGATAAATTTCGCCTAAACCAGTTGTAATTGGTCCCATTTCTGGAGTTCCAAAACCTTCTGGAATTTTTTCTGAAGCCGATTTAATTTTTTCGGCAATTAATTGTCTAGGCAAATACGTGCCCATTTCATCATTAAAAACAATGGTTACAACAGATAATCCAAATTTTGAAACGGAGCGAATTTCTTCAACTCCAGGTAAATTTGCCATTTCTAGCTCAACCGGATAGGTAACAAATTGTTCAATATCTTGTGTAGATAAATTGCGCGATGTGGTAATAACTTGTACTTGATTATTGGTAATATCTGGCACAGCGCCAATAGGTATTTGGGTTAAAGAAAAAATACCGAAACCAATAATAAATGCTGTGAAAATGAAAATAATCAGCTTATTTTTTAAGCTGATTTTTATAATGCTTTCTAACATAATTAGTATATTAAAATATTGTAAGCTATTGAAAAATAACTTATTAAGAAATGACTTTAATCAGTAAAGAATTATGCGGATTTTGGCGGTTGAAAAACAGCATGTTTTTCAAAGGAGGAAGAAGATTCTTTGTAAATGAAATAAGAAATAGCTTCTAGAACATCATCATTTTCTATTTCAAAAATTATTGGGTTTAATGTAAAATGAGTATTTAAATGACTGCAAGTTTGAGAATCATGCTTGAAAGGTAATTTTTCATGTTCTTTATGATTGTTGTTTGCTTGATATTGATCTTCAAAATAATGTTCAGATAAAAAATCAAAAAAAGTATCACCATATTTTTCTTGATGAAATTGAGCATGTTTTAACAATACATTTATTTTAGAAAATGATTCTGCATCAATATTTAGACTCTGAAGCAGAATCAAATTTGATAATAGAATTGTTGCAAGTTTCATCATTAGAGTACAAAATAAAGAATTTTTTTAAACAAATCATGATATAATTGTTACATAACGAAAATTTAATCTTTAAAAATTAGCTTTTAGTTGTACAGTTCCGGTATGAATTGTTTTAGAATTTTCGCTTTTTCGTCCTAAATAATTAAGATTTAAGTTTAAAAATGAATTTAGTTTCTGATTAAATAACAGGCTCCAGGTATAATTTTTTCCATTTTGTAAACCCTCTAACATCTGATATGCAACTGGTGTATTTTCGCTTCCTGTAAAATCATTTAAAAACACATTTAGATTTGCAGAAATTTGATTTTTCTTTTTACTGATATAAAAATATTCTATTCCGAACTTTTGTTGATTTAGTTCTTCGAAATCTTCCAATTTATTTTGTTTGTTTTTAAAGTGATAAAAGGCAGAAAACCGATTGTTAGTATTGTATAAAAAAGTAAGTTTTGGCTGAATTTCTTTTGCATCAATTTCGTAATTTCTATTCGTAAAATTTTCAGTTTCTAAGGTGTTTTTTGATGTTTTACCTAATAAATCTATCAACCAGAAATCTGCAAATTTATGAGTATATTCTATTTGATGAAGTTTGATGTTGTTTTCTTGATTACCTATAAAATACTGTTGTTTTATCTTAGAATCTCCATAAGTAAAAGTCATACTATTTTTTTGCAAATCTTTGTTGAAAAACAAGCTGTTTCTAAAATTGAGGTTTAAACCGATTAATGAGTTTTCATCAAAATTAAAAGGATTTAGTTGAAACGAATTTCCAATTCTTTCTTGTTCGTTTTCAACGGATAAAAAACTTTGATTGTAAAAATGAGAAATCAGTTTTTTAATTCCCGTTTTTAAAGACCAACTCCTTGGATTTATACTTAAATTTTGTTGAAATTTTGCACGTTGTGTTGCAATATAACTCAAGTTTGGTTTTGGCACACGTAAGTAATCAGCTTGATCTTGAAACTGTGCAATTTCAAATTCATTAAAATCTTGAATTCCGTCATTATTATAATCAATCCAAGTATAAAATCCAAAACCGGGTTCTGTTTTTACATATACATAATCTTGTCTAGCAACATTTCCTGATGAAGTTTCATAAACTGAACTTAAAAACATGAAATCTTTAAATAATTTCTGATTAAAAATAACTCTAGAATTTAGGTTTTTCTCATCTTCGGTAAAATAGTTTTTTGTGATTCTGTAATTTGCAAAAATGCTTAAATCGGTATTTTTATTTTTGATAAGTTTACTATTTAAGTAAATAGTTTTTCTGTTGTTGATTTCTGTAAATTCATTTAATTTTATACTGTCATTATTTCTATAATTAAAGCCGAATTTCGCGAAAATTTTGGTAGAATCTCCAATTCCAAAATAACCTTCATATTCTTTAAAACGGTGACTTGTATTGATAAACTCTTCAGTGTTTAGATCTTTTCTGCTGTTTGTTTCAAAGTTGATAAAAGCTCCAATCCAAGATTTTTTTAAACTTTGATTTACTGTTGCTTTTGCTCTAAAAAACGTGTTATCTTCTAATGTAGAAGTGTTTTCTAAAAAACTTCCATCAACAAAAAAAGAGGTGTTATTAAATTTTAATTTCGATGTTAATTCATGTTTGTTTCCATTAAAAACATCTGTATAATTTAGATTGTTAAATCTATATAGCACAAAATTATCTTTTTTATTTTGTAAACTTATTTCAGATTGAAAATAGTTTTTTGTTGCATCATTTGTTAAAATATTCCAATCTCTATTAAATTCTATGGTTTCCCAACGCTGAATTGTTTCAAAGTTTTTTGCTACAAATTCATGATTGATATTGGTTTTTAATTGCCATTTTTTATCAATCAAAATTTGTTGCCAACCAACTTTTACTGCAACTGCTTTATTCTGATCATCATTAATGTTAGAAAATAAGTTTGCATCATTATTACTAAGCGCAATTTCTGAATTAATTTGCATTTTTTCCGTGGGATTATAATCAGACTTTACAACAAAAAACTGAGATTTTGTGGGAGCAATTAAATTTACAATTGGTTGATATTCTCCTTGATTTACACCAACAAAAACAAAAATATTTCCAATAGCAATACTTCTGTCTAAATTATAATCGCCATTATTTGCGCCCACATTTGTAAAAGTTACATTGTATAATTCGTCTGTTTCTAGGTTAGAATATTCAAAAATTTCTATCACGCCATTTATTACTTTTTTGTATAAAATTTTGTTTTCATCATAAGTGTCTAAAAAAGCACTTTCAGAAAACATTGCATCAGCATTATTGCCAGCATTTGCTAAAATTTGTTTTTGTTCTGTAGATAAACTTTGTTGTATAGGTTGGTTTTTCGCATCATTTTCTGAATAAAAATATCCTGCAATATTTAATTTTTCACTTTTATAATCTACTTCATTATAAGTAATAAAACGTGTGTAATTTCTATCAGAATATTGAAATTCTACAGTAATTCTCATGTCGTTTGTAACAGGAAAAGTGGTGTTAAAAGTAATTTCGCCTAAATTATAATCAATTGTATAATCTTCATTTTCGCCACGATTAATTAGTAAACCATTAATGTAAACACTTTCGCTGCCTTCGATCATAATAATTGCAGATTCATTATTTGCGCCATAAAGTTTATAAGGACCTTGATTTCCTTCTGCAGCAGTAAAAGTAAAACGGTTAAATTTACCTCTTACAACAGCTCCAGAAGCAGCAATTTTTAAATTATCGTTTACGTTTGCTTCAACTTCTAAACCTGCAACCTGTTTTGTGAAAGTTAAAAAATAACTTTTATCATTTTTTAGAGAAATATCTCCAGCTCTTACGCGCCAATTATTGCTGAACATTTCTATAAAAATTCTATCAAAATCTGTAATATTTTGCGAATATCCGTTTTCTTGAATCGGAATATTTGTGTCAAAAATATTAGCTCTTAAAGTTACGTCTTTAGAGAGTTTTCCAGAAATTTCTAAATCTAAAGCTGAGTTTGTTACCGCATTTTGGTTATTACCAGAAGTAATTCCTCTAGAAATAAAACCTTTGGTTTCTAAGCCTTCGAAAAGTTTAATTTCTGATGCTTTTTTATTGGTTGTTAAACTGTATAAAACGCCATTATTTGTGGTGTTTTCTATAATAAGTTTTTCATCATAAGGAGAATAGACTTTAGTAATAAATTCTGGAAATCTAAAATATTCAACTGTAATTTTCGAGTATTTTTTTGAGTTGATAATCAAAATTGCTTTGCTAAAATCTACTTTGTAATTAGAAGAAATTATTAGGTTTTTAGAATTATCAAGAATTTTAAATTTCTGAGAATTAATAGGCACAGAATCTAACCGAATGGTATCTTGTTTTACCTCTATAATTCTTTTTCTAAAATCTGTTGATATCGTTTGCGATTGGATCGAAAATCCAATAAATAAAAGTATAAGAAATGTGTATTTTTGAAGCATATAAAACAATACCTAGAGAACGTAAAAATATGTTTTTTATGTTTTAATAAATCAAAATTTAAAAAAGAGCTTGTTGTTTTACTGGGTTTTCATGCGCTAATAACCATTTTTTACGCCAAATTCCGCCAGCGTAACCCGTTAAAGAACCATCAGAACCAATAACTCTATGACACGGAATGATGATCCAAATAGGATTTTTACCGTTTGCAGAAGCAACAGCTCTAATCGCTTTTACATCTCCTAAAGCCTTACTTTGTTCTAAGTAAGTTCTGGTTGTATTAAAAGGAATATTCAATAATTCTTCCCAAACTTTTTTCTGAAATGAAGTTCCTTTCGGATTTAGTTTTAGGTTGAAATCAATTCTTTTTCCTGTAAAATATTCTTCTAATTGAGAAACACACTCTTGCAAACATTCTGGCGTTTCTAAATTTAAGAGTTTATCAGAAATAGCATTTTCATCTAAAACAGCAACAGATTGAATTCCGCTTTTATCACCAATAATTTCAGCGATTCCTATGGGTGTTTTGTAATATGTTGTTTGTATCTGCAAATTATTTTTTTGATAACAAACGACCTTCAATTCCATAATATAAACCAATATTAAAACTATAACCTTTTAAATTTGGATTAAAATTAGAGTTGCTCATAAAAATTCTTGCTCTAAAATAACTATTTCCTTCTTCTCTGATGTCGAAAAGAGAAGGCGTAAAATTGACCTTTTTTTTGTTTTTTAAATCAAAATTTACACCAAAAACAGAAGTTGCCGCAGAAGTTTCTTGTTTATTATCTTCATTTCCTGCTTCACTAAGAAATGTAAGTCCATAACCAGCAAAAGGCATAATTCTAAACTTTTTTGTTTCATAAACAGGATATCCAACATAACCATTTAAAAGTCCGATTGTACTTCTTTCACCTTCAGTAATTAGAAATGAATCATCAATTAAATCGGTATTTAATTTGCTGTTTGTAAAGTTCATATTTAAGCCCATAAAAACTTTTTTATAAGAAAATTCAAAACCAAGAGACATCGCAATTGTGTTGTTAAAAACTTCATTATAAGTATCGCCATAAAAGCCAAAATCTACTCCGCCGTATAAACCATACGTCCAATTGCTTTTTCTAAAATCAGGTATTATAAATGAAGGAGAAGTTGCTAACTCTTCGGATGTTTTTAAAAGCCATTGAGCTGTTACATCTTGTTGAATTCCATAATTTCCTTCTTGCTGAAAGTTATAAACTTCTCTTTCTAACTGACTTTTGCTGTCGCTAAATAAAGGATTTACCTCATAGATATTATTTGATGTATAAATTCTTTTTTGTAATTTTCTTTTATGAATTTCCACCAGATTAAAAATTACCTGATTGTAATCTAAATGATGCTCATCTTTTAAATTATGATGAACAAATGATAAAGATTTATCGATATACGCATCAGAAAAAACACCATAATAAGTAACGTCATCAATCACTTTTTTATCAGTTTGATACATTAAAACATATGCAAGATATGTTGGATTATTTTGTGTTGGTTGCGCTTGAAAATCGTCCCAAGTTAATTTACCATCTTTCCAATATTTTCTATATTCTTCTTGCGAATTAATTGTGAAAGTGAGTGCTAATAAAATTATAAATACAAAGTATTTTTTCATAGTGTTAAACATTAAAAATATTTTTTGAGTTTTGTGTAGTAATTTCTGCAATTTTATTAAAATCGATTCCATAAATATCAACTAATTTGTCGATAACATTGGTAATAAAAGCGCTTTCGTTTCTTTTTCCCCTAAAAGGAGTTGGCGCTAAATAAGGAGAATCGGTTTCTAAAACAATGTGTTTTAAATCTATTTCGTTTAGAAATTTATCAATTTTACCATTTTTAAAAGTAGCAACTCCACCAATTCCTAATTTCATATTATAAGAAATGGCTTGTTTTGCTTGTTCTAAAGTACCTGTAAAACAATGGAAAATCCCTCTTAAATCGTCACTTTTTTCTGATTCTAAAACCTCAAAAATTTCATCAAAAGCATCTCTGCAATGAATTACTATTGGCAATTTTTTTTCTTTTGCCCATTTAATTTGAGTTCTAAAAGCTTCTTGTTGTTGGGTTAAAAAACTTTTATCCCAATATAAGTCGATACCAATTTCACCAATTGCGTAAAAATTTCTTTTATCAATCCAGTTTTTTACGTGAGCAAGTTCTTCTAAATAATTTTCTTTTACAGAAGTTGGATGCAAACCCATCATTAAAAATACCTCATTTGGGTAATCTTGTTCTAAAGAAAGCATGCTTTCTGTGTAAGTAGAATCTATAGCCGGAATAAAAAAACGAGAAACACCGGCGTCTTTTGCTCGTTGCATCATATCTTTTCTGTCTTCGTTAAATTGATCTGAATATAAATGGGTGTGCGTATCTGTAATCATTTTTTAGTTTGATTTTCGTCAACAAAACTACTAAATATTCCTGTTTAGATTGCTATTGTCTTACATTTTATAAAACGTATCTTTGCAAAAAATTAAAAGAATGACTTTTAAAGATTTAGATTTATCAAATCAGTTGCAATATGCAATTGATGACTTGCGTTTTGAGAGCCCAACGCCAATTCAAGAGCAAGCATTTTCTGTAATTAGATCTGGTAAAGATGTAGTTGGTATTGCACAAACAGGTACAGGAAAAACATTTGGTTACATGTTACCAATTTTAAGAGATTTAAAATTTTTAAAAACGCAGCATCCAAGAGTTTTAGTTTTAGTGCCAACTCGTGAATTGGTTTTGCAAGTTGTAGATGAAATAGAAAAATTAGCAAAATACTTAAATGTTCGTGTTTTAGGAGTTTATGGTGGTGCTAATATTAACACTCAAAAACAAGGAATTGCTCAAGGTCAAGATATTATTGTGGCAACTCCTGGACGGTTATATGATTTGGCTTTAAGTAATGTTTTAAAGCTAAAAACGATTCAGAAATTAGTGATTGATGAAGTAGATGTTATGCTAGATTTAGGTTTTAGATTTCAGCTGATGAATATTTTTGATTTGTTACAAGAGCGAAGACAAAATATTTTGTTTTCTGCAACCATGACAGAAGATGTAGATGCTTTAATTGATGATTTTTTTAAAAATCCTGAAAAGATTTCTGTAGCAGTTAGCGGAACTCCCTTAGATAATATTGAGCAAGTTTCTTACAATATTCCTAACTTTTTTACGAAAGTTAATTTATTACATCACTTTTTAAAAGATAGACAAACGTTTCATAAAGTGCTAATCTTTGTTGCTTTTAAAAGAAGTGCAGATTTGCTTTTTAAACATTTAGAAGAAGTTTTTGGCAATGAATTGTGTATTATTCATTCTAATAAAACACAAAATTATAGAATACGCTCTATTCGTCAATTTGAAGAAGGGAAAAATAGAATCTTATTAGCTACAGATGTAATGGCACGTGGGTTAGATTTTGATAATGTAAGTCATGTTATTAATTTTGATACTCCAGATTTTCCAGAAAATTACATGCACAGAATTGGTAGAACTGGTAGAGCAGAAAAAGCCGGTAAAACCATTTTATTTTCTACAGAAAAAGAGCAAGAAGGTAAAGTTCTTATAGAGGAATTAATGGATTACAAGATTCCTGTTATCGAACTTCCTGAAAGTGTAGAAATTTCGAAATTATTAACGGAAGATGAGCGTCCAAAAGAAGATAATGGGCAATCTAAAAACAGAACAGCTTTAGAATATGTTCCTGGGCCAGCTTTTCATGAAAAGAGCGAAAAGAACAGTAAAACCAATCAAGGTGGTTCTTATAGAAGAGAAATTGCTAAAAAATATAAGAAACCAAAAACAAGAGGAGATAAAAACTATAATTTACGTAATAAGAAAAAGTAATGCATATTTTAAACGCGCAAGAATTGCATAATTTGGCTATGAATATTGTTGGCGAAAAGTTGCAAGAAATGGGTTATGAGTTTCAGGCAATTAATAGCCAGTTAAAAAGGCATCCACAGTTTGTGTTATTTAAAAAAGGAGAACCTACTATTTTTGTGTTGGTAAAAGCTTCTAATAACTTGCAAAACCCACATGAATACGATGTTCTTTGGATGGAAACTTTTAAAGAACACGCAAAAAAACAAAATGCTAAAGTTTGGTTTGCAGGTGTTGGAATTGCAAATGCAGAAAGTGTAGAAAGTCCGGTTTTTAAAGACCAACCTTATTATGTAGCTTTTGAAGATTTTTTGAAGATTTTGGAGTAACTTGGGTAAGTTTATTATTTTTAATAATTACCTAACGAAATTAAAAAGATAAGAATATGAAAAAATCAAAATTAATACGATTCTATTAATTATCATTATTGTATTGTTGATAATTTGTGCTTACGGAATTTATTCTCGACCTACATTAGACAAAATTGACCAAAGAATAATGCATTGGGGACAACATTTTGGGCAGCACTTTTCTAGTTAAGAGTAACATCTTGCATTAAGAATTCAAAGCTTTGTTTTACTTTAGAAAAACATAGTAATATTTTTCGCTTTCTATGTTTCTAAATTTTTTCAATTTATTATCTCCATACTTACGATATAGAGATACGCTCTTTTTACTTAGATTAATGGTTCTATTGTTTGCGTCTTTTATTAAATCAAAAGATATTACATATTGTTTTTCTGAAAATTTTTTATAAATATATACTCCCGAAGGATTTACATCTTCTGGTTTCTTTTGATATTCGTATAATTTATTTAGTGTATTTGAAATAGTAAACTTTACTTTATAAGGCTTAGATTTACTTTTCCATTTGTAAGAGACTTTCCAGCCTGCTTTTTTTAACGATTTAACTCTGGCGTCAATTTCTTCTTGAACGCTTTTTTTATCCGCTTCTTTGGCCGTAACCTCTATTGTTGTTACTAATTTAATTTTACCCGATTTAGAAATTGTAACTTCATCTACTTGATTAAAGCATGCATACAATATAAAAAATATCGAGACAAAAAATATTTTCTTTAAATTTTTCATGTTTTAAATATATAAAAAAATAAATTAATGAGTATTTTTTTATTCAAATTGATTATTTTCTAGCATAAGTTATTTAATAGAAATGGGAGTTTATCAGAAAATAGAAACAAAAAAACCAACTCGTAAAGAGTTGGCTTTAGAATTTTTAAAAAAAAACTAAAAATTAATTATTTGCATCTTGCTCTAACAACTCGAAGAATTGATTTAATTTAGGCATGATAATAATTTTTGTTCTTCTGTTTTTAGCTTTATTAGCTGCAGAATCATTTGGTGCTAAAGGAATATATTGACTTCTACCAGCAGCAATTAATCTCTCTGGTTTTACGCCGTATTTATATTGTAAAATTCTTGTAATAGAAGTTGCTCTTAAAGCAGATAGATCCCAGTTATCTTGAATTAAATTTCTCTTAATAGGTGTTGTATCTGTATGACCTTCAATCATAACCTCCATTGCAGGTTGATCGTTAATTACTTTTGCAATTTTTTCTAATACAGAGTAAGCTTTATTATTTACATTATAGCTTCCGCTTTTAAATAATAATTTGTCTGAGATTGAGATAAAAACAACAGTTTTTTCAACATTAACTTCAATGTCTTCATCTTGAATACCATCTGTTAAGTTTTTAGTTAAGTGAAACTTGATAGCAAGATTTAAAGAATCTTTTTGAGTCATTGCTTTTCTAATTCCGTTAATATATTTGTCTTTTTCACTTAATTGAGAAATAACAGTTTTTATATTATCAGAAGAAGATTGCGTTAAAACAGTTAAGTTTTCAACTTGTTTTAAAGCTGTTTTTTTGTCTTCTTGTAAATATTTTATTTTTTCTAATAAAGTAAAAACTTTGGTAGATTCTTTTTCGTTGTCAATTAAACATTTTTGTAAATTAGCTTTTAAATCTACTAATTCTGATTTTGTTAATTCATGTTCTGTTTCTAAATCAACAAACTTTTTTTTAGTTACACAAGAACTTGCTAAAATAGCAGTTAATAATAATATTGATATTTTTTTCATCTTTAATTGATTAATTTTATATTGCAAATTTAATAAAACATAGCTATAAAAAATGCGTTTAACAATAATTTATGAGAAATTTATACACTATTTTTACAGCTAATTTACTAAATCTATGAAACTCAAATTTAATAACGTTCTTCTAATTGTTTTATTGTTTTTGATTGCCTGTAAGCAAGAAAGTGAAAATAATCATCATACATTACAAGGCTTCGTTTTTGGTACCAGTTACAAAATAACCTACTTAGATACAGCAATAGATTATCAAAAATCTTTAGATAGTTTGTTTTTGTTAATGAATGCATCTACGTCAACTTATATTCCTACATCAGAAATTTCTAAAATAAATAATGGAGATTCTACAATTGTTGTTGATGCTATTTTTTCTGAAGTTTTTACGAAAGCAAAAAGAATTTTTAAAGAAACTGATGGTTTTTTTGATCCAACAGTTGGTAATTTGGTAAATGCTTATGGTTTTGGGCCTAAAGAAAGATTAAATGACCTTACGGATGAAGAAATAAAAAATCAGATGCAATTTGTTGGTTTAGATAAGGTTAATTTGATTGATGGAAAAATTGTAAAAGAGGATAAAAAAATATATTTAGATTTTAATTCTATAGCAAAAGGATTCGGAATTGATTTAGTTGCTCGTTTTTTTGATGAAAAGAAAATAGAAAATTATTTAATTGAAATTGGAGGAGAAATAAGAGCAAAAGGCACAAAAGAAAATAATAAACCTTGGTTAATTAAAGTTGTAAATCCTGCTAATGCATCAGAAAACGGAGGTTATAAAACGATTAATCTTTCTAATAAATCGATGGCAACTTCTGGTAATTATAGAAAATTTAGAGTTTCATCCGAAGGAAAAAAATATGTGCATACTATAAATCCTAAAACTGGTTATGCAACAGAAAGTAATTTGTTAAGTGCTTCTGTAATTGCAAGTGCAGATTGTGCAGATGTAGATGCATATGCAACTGCTTTTATGGCAATGGGTTTAGAAAAGACAAAGGAATTTTTAAAGAAGCATCCTAATTTAGAGGTAATTCTTTTATTTTCTAATTCAGAGCATCGTATTGATGAATACACAACATATATCTATAAATAGTTTTTTTTAAAAAATCTAATGTAAAACTTTAGATTTTGAAAGAAAACAATTATTCTTTATAACAAACAGGAAGAATTTCGTTCCGCATTAAGCAAAATCGTTCTAGTTTTTCTGGGGCGATTTTTTTTGTGTAATCAATTTCATCAACCTTAAAACCGATAGAACGTAGTTTGTTAAAATAATCTTTACCGTAAATTCTTACATGATCATATTGACCGAAAATTTTAGCACGTTCTTTTTTATCAGTAATTGAATCGTCTTCAAAAGTAGTTTCTCTAGTAATGTCTTGCGGAATCTGAAAAATACCAAATCCGCCTTTTTTTAGCACTCTAAACAACTCTTGCATTGCTTTTGTGTCATCAGGAATATGCTCTAAAACATGGTTGCAAAAAACCACATCAAAAGAATTATCTTCAAAAGGTAAATTACAGATATCTGCTTTTACGTCTGCAATTGGGCTTTCTAAATCTGAAGTTAAATAGTCTAAGTTTTTTTGTTTTCTAAAAATATCTAAAAAACATTGTTCTGGTGCAATATGTAATGTTTTTAGTTTTTCTTCGGATGTAAAAAAAGTAGTTTCATCTCTTAAAAAAAGCCACATTAATCGGTGTCTTTCTAGTGATAATGTGGATGGAGAAAGTGCATTTTCTCGTTGTTTTCCATATCCGTAAGGTAAAAATTTACGAAAACTTTTACCATCAATAGGATCTGTAAATTTATCACCTTTTAAAGAAAAAGCAATTATTGGACGCACCAAGTAACTAAATTTAATTAGCCAAGGTCTTGGTATTGTATTTAGTATTTTTTTAAAGATTTTATTTGACACGGATTTCACAAATTTTCACGGAAACTATTATAAAATTATTCTTTGGTATTTTAAACTATCTTCTCCGAAATTAATCAATAAACCAATTTTTAACTTAGAAACCGCTAAATAATTTAAAGTTTGTTTTACATGAGATGATGTTAAGCATTTTATAGCTTTTAATTCTAAAACTATTTTGTCGTTTATAATAAAATCTGCTCTGTATTTATGAGGTAAAATATTTCCTTTGTAACTAATATTAAACTTTTGTTCTTTAGAATATTTAATATTATTATCTATAAATTCAATTTCTAAAGCATCACTATAAACCACTTCATTAAACCCTTTTCCAAGCTGATTATGAACTTCCATACAAATACCTATTATTTTATAAGTATCTTCTTTGTATAGTAAATCAGTCATGTTTTTTTTATTTATCAGTGAAAATCTGTGAAATCAGTGTCAAAATTTTAAATTATTAAAAGTGAAATTAATGTCTGATAAATCTACTGTCTAAATTCATCCTCAACATCAGTAACAATTCCTAATGCTTCATTCACATATTTAAAAGTTGATAAAAGTTCTGGTTTACCATTTACAATAGCAACATCGTGTTCAAAATGAGCAGAAGGTTTATTATCAAAAGTTGTAATTGTCCAACCATCAGCATGTTGTCTAATTTTTTGAGTTCCTAAGTTTGTCATTGGTTCAATGGCAACTACCATTCCTTCTACAAATTTCTTTCCTCGTCCTCTTTTTCCGTAGTTTGGCATTTCTGGATCTTCGTGCATTTCACGACCTAAACCATGACCTACCAATTCTCTTACAACTCCGTAACCATGATCTTCAGTAAATTTTTGAATAGCATAACCAACATCGCCAACTCTGTTTCCTGCTTTAAATTCTCTAATACCAACGTATACACTTTCTTTGGTAACTTCTAGTAATTTTTTAATTTCAGCATCAATTTCACCAACAGCGAAAGTGTAAGCATGATCACCATAAAAGCCATTTTTTAAAGCGCCACAATCAATAGAGATAATATCTCCTTCTTTTAAAAGAGTTTTATTCGGAATTCCGTGAACAACTTGAGCATTCGGACTCATGCAAAGTGTGTTTGGAAAATCATACAAACCTAAAAAACCAGGAATTGCTCCTTGTTCTCTAATAAATTCTTCTGCAAGTTTGTCTAAATATAAAGTAGAAACACCTGGTTTTACTTCTTTTGCAAGCATTCCTAATGTTTTAGAAACTACCAACGCACTTTCGCGCATCAATTCTATTTCTTCTCTTGTTTTAATCTTTATCATTCTAAAAAAATTGAAAAGCAAAGTTACTATAATTATTAAGAATTTGTCTTTTAGACGAAACAAACGTTGTTAAACATTTTAAAAAATAAGACATAGATTTTACAAAATTTTACAGTTTTTTATCTCTGTTTAATTGTGAAATCTATGTCTAAAAAAATATTTTAAATTAATAAAAAACTATTCGCTTCTATCGTATGAATGTTTGTAAGGTTGATTTGTAACAATCTTTAAAATATCTTTCTCTAAAGTCTCTCTTGGGTATTCTACATATCGACCAACTTCTTTACCTTCTTTATAAAAAATAAAAGTTGGTACTCTTATAATATTGAAACCTTCTTGAAGATTGTCTGGTGTTTTTTTACTTCTATCAACAGTAATTAACTCAAAATCATTTTGATTAAAACCAGTTTCATCTAAAAGTTTATAAAAACGAGGTGTTTCTCTTTTACTATCTCCACACCAACTACTCATAAAACCTTTTATGGTATAGCCTTCTAAAGCAGTTTTAAGTTTGTTAACCGTTTCTTTATCTGTTGTGTATTCATTATATCTGCTATTAAACCAATTTTTAAAAGATTCGTCTTTAAAAGAGTCTTTATTAGCAACACCAATTAGATACCCATTGGCGTCTTTTTTCGCAGTTATTTCTCTGGTAATTTGCTTCACTTTCTCAACTTCTGCTTTTTTAGTTTCAACTGTTTTTGTTTCTACAACTTTTTTAGTTGAATTACAAGCAGAAATAACAGCTATTAAAAATATAATTATACTTTTCTTCATATTTTATAAAAGAGATTTTTGTGTCATTTCTTTTGGTTGATCAACGCCCATTAAGTCTAAAATTGTAGGGGCAATATCACCTAAAACTCCACTATTTATTGATTTTATTTCTTCATCAACTAAAATAAAAGGAACAGGATTTGTTGTGTGCGCTGTGTGAGGAGATCCATCAGGATTCATCATTGTTTCACAATTACCGTGATCTGCAATTACTAAGATAGAATATCCGTTTCTTAAACCAGTTTCTATTACTTCTTTTGCACAAATATCTACAGTTTCGCAAGCTTTAATTGCAGCTTCCATAATTCCTGTATGACCAACCATATCTCCATTTGCAAAATTTAAACAAACAAAATCTGCTTCGCCTTTTTCTAAATCTTCGCAAAGAGCATCTTTTAATTCGTATGCAGACATTTCTGGTTTTAAATCGTAGGTTGCAACTTTTGGTGAGTTTCTTAAAATACGAGATTCACCTTCAAAAGGTTCTTCTTGGCCGCCAGAAAAGAAGAAAGTTACGTGAGGGTATTTTTCTGTTTCGGCAATTCTAATTTGTTTTTTTCCAGCTACGGATAAAACTTCACCTAACGTATTTTTAATATTTTCGTTATTGTAAATAACATTAATGCCTTTAAAAGATTCATCATACAAAGTCATTGTTGTAAAGTATAAATCTAATTTTTTCATTCCAAATTCTGGAAAATCATTTTGGCTTAGCGCATTTGTTAATTCTCTTCCTCTATCTGTTCTATAGTTAAAGAAAATTACAGCATCGCCCTCTTTTATTTGTGCTTTTGGAGATCCATCAGCATTAGTAATGATAATTGGTTTGTGAAATTCATCTGTTAAACCAGCTTCATAATTTTCGTTGATAGTTTTTAAAACATCCGTAGTTTTTGTGCCAATTGCATTTACAACTCCGTCATAAGCAATTTTAACACGTTCCCATCTATTATCTCTATCCATAGCATAATAACGCCCAGTAACAGAAGCTAATTCTCCGGTACTTTCTTTCATATATTCTTGAACTTCGTTGATGAAAAATGTAGCAGATTTAGGATCACAATCACGACCATCTGTAAATGCGTGTAAAAAAACGTTGTCTACTTCATTTTCTTTGGCAACATCTAAAAGACCTTTTAAATGATCTATGTGCGCGTGAATACCTCCATTAGAAACTAATCCTAATAAATGTACATTTTTATTATTTTCTTTGGCATATTTAAAAGTATCTAACAATACTTTTTCTTCGCCTAAAGTTTTTTCTTTAACAGCTTTATTTATTCTTGCTAAATTCTGATAAACTATCCTACCAGCTCCTAAATTCATATGACCAACTTCTGAGTTTCCCATTTGTCCTTCTGGTAAACCAACATGTTCTCCATCTGTCCTTAATTGTGCATTAGGGTATTTGTCGTATAAACTATTGATAAAAGGTGTTTTAGCATTGTAAATTGCGGATACTTTAGGGTCTTGTGTAATTCCCCATCCGTCCAAAATCATTAAAATAACTTTCTTGTTCATTGTCTTAAATTGAACAGTAAAAATAAGAAATATTTTGCGGATTTTATAAAATTTTAACGAAACCGATAACGTAAACTATATGTATTGATAATTAAGTTAAAATCATCAGTTTTTTGCTTTAACATAAATTGTGATAACTTTTAGAAAAATAGATTAAGAATGTTAAACGGCTGTTAAATATGGGTTTTAGCTGAAACGTTTTTACTTTTTAGAAGTCTTTTAAATATAACAAACAAATAATTATTAAACTTAAAACTTTATTTATCATGAAAAAATTAATCCTACCAATGTTACTTTTCTTTTTTGCTTTCTCAACAGTAAATGCAACTAATAATGAAGATGATCCTAAAGAAGTAAGATCAGAAATTACACTAGTATATAATGTTAGTGCTTTTTGTAAACTAATTCAAATGGGCGATTATGATGCTGTAAGAGCATTAATTAAAACAGGCGAAGATGTTAATCAAAAATCTAATGGATTAACGCCATTAATGTTTGCAGCAAGACATAATAAAGCAAAAATTGCAAAATTATTAATTGATAATGGCGCAAAATTAAAAACAAAATCAGATAAAGGAAGTATGACAGCTTTAGATATTGCAAAAAGATCGAAAGCGGTAGATGCCATAAAAGTTATAAAAGAAGCACTTTAGTATTATTATTTGAATTAATTAATCTAAAGTAAAACAGACTGTCATTTTTTGGCAGTCTGTTTTTTTGTTTAAAATTTTACGAAGCCGATAACATAAATAAGTATGCAAATAGCATCGATAAAAATAATTAATTTTCTTTTCTGTAACTTTTTTAAATTTTTCACTTTATCAAAAGTTGGAACTCTTGTTCTTTTTTAGACTGATAATCATTCCTAATATCGAAATTATAGCTAAAAGGTCTTATTTTATGAGTGATTAAAAATCAATTAAATGTTGTCATAAAACTACTATTATTCCTTTTGGATTTATATGAACAGAACTTTTAACGAGAAATAATTATGTTTAAATTATAAAATTCTTAATTTTACAAGGTAAATTTTATGAAATCCTTAACAAGTATGCGTTTTGAAATTAATGAAATAACTAAAAAGTTGCCTATACATTTACACAAGTTTGTTGTAAAACAACCTTATAATGAATATACAACACAAAATCAAGCGGTTTGGAGATATGTAATGAGAATGAATGTAGATTATTTGAGTAAAGTTGCTCATAAATCATATTTATCAGGATTAAAAAAAACGGGTATTTCTATTGATACTATTCCAAGAATGGAAGGAATGAATAGAATTTTAAAAGAAATTGGTTGGGCAGCAGTTTCTGTAGATGGTTTTATTCCGCCAAATGCTTTTATGGAATTTCAAGCTTATAATGTTTTGGTAATTGCTTCAGATATGAGAACCATAAACCATATTGCATATACGCCTGCTCCAGATATTATTCATGAAGCTGCAGGTCACGCACCAATTATTGCAAATCCAGAATATGCCGAGTATTTAAGACGATTTGGTGAAATAGGAAGCAAAGCAATTTCATCTGCCAAAGATTACGAAATGTATGAAGCAATTAGGCTTTTATCAATCTTAAAAGAAGATCCAAATTCATCAGAAAAAGAAATAAATGAAGCGCAAGAAAAAGTGGAATGGTTGCAAAATAATATGGGCGAATTGTCTGAAATGGCACAAATTAGAAACCTACATTGGTGGACTGTAGAATATGGATTAATTGGTACTTTAGAAAATCCTAAAATTTATGGAGCGGGTTTATTATCATCAATTGGTGAAAGTGATTGGTGTATGCAAGATGAAGTTAAAAAACTGCCGTATTCTATTGAAGCCGCAAACATAAATTTTGATATTACAAAACCACAACCTCAATTATTTGTTACTCCAGATTTTGCTTATTTAAGTCTCGTTTTAGATGAATTTGCAAATACAATGGCATTAAGAACTGGCGGTTTAAATGGTGTTAAAAAACTAATTAATTCAGAAAATTTAGGAACCGTAGAATTATCAACAGGAATTCAAATTTCTGGAGCTTTTACAAAAGTAATTCAGTATAAAAATAACAAAGTTGCGTATTTGCAAACAACAGGCGCAACAGCTTTATCAAACAGAGATAAAGAATTAATTGGTCACGGAATTTCATCACACGCAAGTGGTTTTGGTTCTCCCGTTGGTAAATTAAAAGGAATTAATTTGCCAATTGAAGATATGAGTCCAAGAGATTTAAGAGCTTACGGAATTTACGAAGGCGAATTTATGACGCTAGAATTTGAAAGCGGAGTAATTGTAAAAGGAAAAGCAATTACAGGAACTAGAGATTTAAGAGGTAAAATTTTAATTATTTCTTTGGATGAATGCACAGTTACTTATAAAGACGAAATTCTCTTTCAACCAGAATGGGGAATTTATGATATGGCAATTGGTAAAGAAGTAATTTCTGTGTATGCTGGTGCTGCGGATGTAAATTCTTTTGAAGATAAAAGCAAGGTTTCTGATGTAAAAACGCATAAAATTTTATATTCAGAATCAGAGAAAGAATTATATGATTTATACGACCAAGTAAAACAAATGCGTGAAGCTAATTCAACATCAGAAAAAAAAATAACAGAAATATTTAATCAGTTAAAAAATAAATTTTCTAATGATTGGTTGTTGAATTTAGAAATCTATGAATTAGCTTTGCAAAATAAGTATGCTTTAAAAGTAGAAATCTTAAAAAGGTTAGAAGAATTAAAGTGTAACAAAAGCTACACTAAACTAATAGAAAATGGATTAGTTTTGTGCAAAAATAAATAGAATAGTATGGGTTTATTTGACTTATTTAAAAGAAAAAACATGGGTGAAGAAATTAAAGAGTATTTAGAAAAAGGAGCAATTATTTTAGATGTTAGAACATTAGAAGAATGGAATGAAGGTCATTCTAAAGGCGCAAAACATGTTGTTTTAACTATAATTCCTTTAGAAATAGAAAAAATAAAATCTTGGAACAAACCAATTATTGCAGTTTGTAGAAGTGGCGCAAGAAGCGGACAAGCAACTCAGTTTTTAAAACAAAACGGAGTAGATGTTATTAATGGTGGTCCTTGGGGTAACGTAGATCAATTTCTATAGAGAAATTAAAAATCGATAGTTAATTTAAAACTTAATAAGAGGAAATTGTTGTTCAATTTTCTCTTTTTTTATGCTTAAATTTCTTAGAAATTGCTGATGTTGCTCTGTGTTCTCGTGAAAAGGTTTGTGTAAAAGACCTTTTTGAATAACATCAATTTCTTTCATAATTGGTTTTGTTTCTTCAGAAAACCAGGTTTCTTTAAATTTTTCCCAAATGTAATTAATAGCTGTTTTATTTGGATGAATCATGTCTTCTGTATAAAAACGATAATCTCGTAATTCATCCATCATAATTTCATAACTAGGAAAATAATAGCTGTTTTTTCTGTTGTCTACAATATTATGAATTGCACTAATTAAATGCGATTTACTTTGCGTATTTTCTATAAAGCCATCTTTTAAATGTCTAATTGGCGAAACCGTAAAAAGTACAGTTATATTTTTATTTACAGTTTTTAAAAGAGCAATTATTGCTTCTAAACTTTCTGATATTTCATCAACAGAAAGCAATTCTTTTAAAAATTTTTTCTGTGGAATTTTATGACAATTAGCAACAATGCTATCTGTTTCTATAAATCTATAAACCCAAGAAGTACCAAGCGTAATTACAATATGTGTGGCTTCTTTTAGTTCTTTTTTGGTTGATGAAATAGCAGAATTTAAGTTACTTAAAAGTTTATTTTTATCAACAGAACTTAATTTAGAATGTGCATCAAAAGAATGCCAAGTTTCATTATTAAAAATAAGGTCATCAAAAAAATATTCTTTTTCATTAATAGCATCTGCAATTAAATTTTCAATTGCCTTCGGATGAAATAAAATTCCGAATGGATTTTGTGCTGATTGAAATTTAAAGTAACTTAATTTGTCTCCAATGTTTTCAGAAAAGCAAGAACCTAACATTAAAATTTTAGATTGATAATCAATAAGATTTCTAGTTTCTTTTTTTAACGGAATTTGAGTTTGAAGTTTCATAAAATAAGTAGGAATGCTAAGATAAAATTTTACTAGAATGTATTCAACTCTTCAATAATTTGATGAAAACTTAAACGTAAATTAACATCTTTACTTGTACAATTAGCAATTAATTTTTGCCATTTTCTTTGAAACGGATTACTAATTTCGTTTTCAGTAATAAGACTTGATAAATCTTCTAATAAACATCCAAAAGCTCTCGTCTCAACACGTTGAATATTATGAGCAAGAGTTGAATTTACATCATAAAAAGATGCCGCACCAAAATCACCAAAAAGACAATCTGCTGTTTTGTTTATTAAAATATTGTGCGCATAAAGATCTCCGTGATTAATTCCTTTGCCGTGTAATTGTGCGCAAACAGAAGCAATACTTTTAGCGATTTTTAGGATTTCTTTTTCATTAAAAACAGTTTTTTCATCATAAACATCTCTTGTGCAAGTTTCTAAACTTGGTGGATTTCCTAAATTAATATACGTTGGCGATATTAATTTCATTATTAAACCACTTTTCTTTTCAGGATGATTTTTAATTTCTCCTAATATTTGAATTAAATTTTGATGAGAACCACTAGATATCGAAATTTTCATTTCATCTTCTGGCAATCCATCACTCGTCATACTTCCTTTAAAAACTTTAATTGCAACGTCTTCTTTTTCTGATTTCCAACTTGCTTTCGATATTAAACCAGAAGCACCTTCGCCTAATATTTCTTTAAGCGTAAACTCATTCCAGTCAAAAGAATTAATATTTGTGTTTGTTTTTGGTTGATGTGAAACAGGATTTCCACCAAAAGCAACCCAAGATAATTTAGGCAACTCAAATAACCAATTAGGAATCAATTGTAGTTTGTTAGCAGAAATTCTTAAGAGTTCTAAATTTACACAATTACTCATTTCTGATGGTAATTCTTCAATTTGATTACCAGCAATTGTACATTTTTGAAGCAGCAAACAATCTCCAATACTTTTTGGTATTTTTTTAATTTCATTATTAGTTAAAATCAGCCATTTTAACATTGGTGGAAATGCATTTTCTGGAACTGTTTTAATATGATTAGATTTAAAACCAATCATATTTAGAAGCGGTAATTTCTTTAATATAGTAGGGAATTCTGTAAAATTATTACGTTCGAAAAATATAATTTTTAAGTTCTTAAGTTGAGAAATACTATCAGGCAATTCTGATATTTGATTGTCAGATAAATCTAAAATTTCTAAAGTTTCTGAAAGTGATAATATTTCGTTTGGAAACTGCTTTAAACCGCAAGCTAATTTTAATCTTTTTGTTCCTATTAAACTTCCTGATTTTAATTGTTCTAAAGTGTGTGTCATGTTATTTTATAGTTTACAAATATAACTATTATTGATTTTGATTAAAATTTAAATCAAAAAAAGCCCTTTAATAAAGGTTTGTAAGTAAAAAAGATCTATAATAAACATCATTATATTTAAAAGAACTTAAATATTTATCTAATGTAAAAACAGCAATTTTGTTTTCTAGAGAAATTCCAAGTAAGAAAAAACTAGTTTTTTTAACGGACAACAATTTGTTAGTCCTTTAAAACTTCCATGATTTTTCCGGATATTAATTATTAGAATTTAAACGACTGATATTTTTGCTTTTCTAAACTAAATAATCTTTAGCTCTTTCTAAAACTTTAGGGATTCCGCCAGGATTTTTACCACCCGCAGTTGCATAGAAATTTTGTCCGCCACCGCCACCGTGAATCAGTTTTCCTAATTCTCTAACAACTTTTCCAGCATCATAACCACGCTCATTTGCTAATTCTTTAGAAATATAACATGTTAACATTGCTTTGTCTTTTTTCACTGAAGAAGCAAAAAGTAAAAATAAATTTTTGTGTTCTTTTCCAATTGCAAAAGCAAGGTTTTTAATTCCGTTTTGGTCTAAATCTATTTTAGTAGCTAAAAACTGAACTCCATTAATTTCTTGCAATTGATTTTTTAAATCACCAATTAAATTATTTGCTTTATCTTTTAATAATTGCTCAATTTGTTTTTTAAGCGATGAGTTTTCTTCTAATAAAGTATTTACTGCTTTTACAGGGTTTTTGGTGTTATTTAAAAGGTCTTTAACTTCAAATAAAGTTCTGTTATTTTCAAAATAAAAATCTTTTACGGCATCATTTGTAATTGCTTCAATTCTTCTAATTCCTGCTGCAACAGCGCTTTCAGATTTTATTTTAAAATGCCAAATATCACTTGTGTTTTTTACGTGAGTTCCACCACACAGCTCTACAGATTTTCCAAATTTTATAGCTCTAACAGTATCGCCATACTTTTCACCAAACAAAGCCATTGCACCTTCGTCAATTGCTTGTTGCATTGGTATATTTCTTTTTTCAATTAAAGGCAGTTTTCCAGAAATACGTGCATTTACAAAGTTTTCTACATCACGTAATTCATCCACAGACATTTTAGAAAAATGAGAGAAATCAAAACGTAAATATTTAGAATGTACAGCAGAACCTTTTTGCTCTACATGCGTGCCCAAAACTTCTCTTAAAGCTTGGTGTAAAAGATGTGTAGCTGTGTGATTACATTCTGTTCTATGTCTTTGTTTAGCGTCTACAGATGCTGTAAAACGATCGTCTAAATTTTTGGGTAAGTTTTTAGTAAAATGGATAATTACATTGTTTTCTTTTTTAGTATCTAAAATATAAACAATATCACCTTGAGAACTTTGTAAATATCCTTTATCTCCCACTTGACCGCCGCCTTCTGCGTAAAAAGGAGTTAAATTAAAAACAAGTTGATACATTTCGCCATCTTTTTTAGAAGTTACTTTTCTGTATCTTGTTAATTTTACAGTAGTTTCTAAAGTATCATAACCAACAAATTCTTCAATTGAATCATCAACTAAAATAGTCCAATCTTCAGTAGTCATTTCACTAGCAGCTCGAGATCTGTTTTTTTGTTTTTGCAATTCGGTTTCAAACCCTTTTTCATCTAAAGTGTATCCTTTTTCTGATAAAATTAAAGCAGTTAAATCAATCGGGAAACCAAAAGTGTCATACAATTCAAAGACTTTATCCCCAGAAATTTCTTTGGTAGTTGCTGATGAAATAATACCATCTAACAAAACTAAACCTTGATCTAAAGTTTTTAAAAATGAAGTTTCTTCTTCTCTAATTACGTTTTCGATTAGTTGTTTTTGAGCTCTTAGTTCTGGGAAAGCTTCTCCCATTTTTTTACTTAAAACATCGACTAATCTGTAAAGAAAAGGTTCTTTTTTATCTAAAAATGTAAACCCGTAACGAACAGCTCTTCTAAGAATTCTACGAATTACATAACCAGCACCAGTATTGCTTGGTAATTGTCCATCAGCAATAGAAAAAGCAACAGCTCTTACATGATCAGAAATTACACGAGTTGCAATATCTTGTTTTTCATCATTACCATATTTTGTATCTGTAACAGCTTCTATTTCTCTAATAATTGGTGTAAAAACATCTGTATCGTAATTAGATTGCACGCCTTGTAAAACCATACAAAGACGTTCAAAACCCATTCCTGTATCAATATGTTTGTTTGGTAAATCTTCTAGAGTTCCGTTTGCCTTTCTATTGAATTGCATAAAAACCAAATTCCAGATTTCTACCACATGAGGATGATCTTCATTAATTAAAGTTCTACCATCAACTGTTGCTTTTTCTTCTGCAGAGCGTATATCAACATGAATTTCAGAGCAAGGTCCACACGGTCCTTGTTCGCCCATTTCCCAAAAATTATCTTTTTTATTTCCTTTTAAAATTCGGTCTTCGTCAATATATTGTTTCCAAATATCATAGGCTTCTGTATCCATTTTTAAATTATCAGCATCATCAGATCCTTCAAAAACGGTTACATATAAAATATCTTTATCAATTTTGTAAACTTCAGTTAATAATTCCCAAGCCCAAGCAATTGCTTCCTTTTTAAAGTAATCGCCAAAAGACCAGTTGCCTAACATTTCAAATAATGTGTGATGATACGTATCGTAACCAACTTCTTCTAAATCATTATGTTTACCAGAAACACGTAAACATTTTTGAGAATCTGTAATTCTGTTCTTTTTTGGCTTTCCATTTCCTAAAAAGAATTCTTTAAATGGTGCCATTCCAGAATTTACAAACATTAAAGTTGGGTCATCCTTTGTTACCATTGGTGCAGAAGGAACAACTAAATGTCCTTTATTTTTGAAAAAATTTAAAAAAGTAGAACGAATTTCTTGAGATTTCATAAAAAAGAAGTTTCCAACAAGTTGGATTATGTTAATTTAATTTTAAAAAAACTACTTATAAAAAGCAGTTGTAAAACATTTTGTAAATTTGCGAGTTCTTAATAAAGAAGTTTTAATAACAAAACGAATTTAAAAGAACAAAAATAGTATATTTAGCATTATGGCAAAAGTAAAATATTATTATGATGAGAATACGCTTTCTTACAGAAAAATTACTGTTAAGAAGAGTGATTCTTATAAAAGGGTATTTTTAATCTTTTTAGCTGTTATTATTATTGCATTTATTGGTTTTGTAGGTTTTAGTCAAATTATAATGTCGCCAACTGCTCTTGCACAAAAAAGAGAGTTAGAAAACTTAAAATTTCATTTTGAGTTGTTAAACAAAAGATTAGAAGAAAGTTCTGCAATTTTAGCCCAATTACAAGAAAGAGATAATAATATTTATAGAAGTTATTTTGAGGCAAACCCTATTACAGAAGAGCAGCGAAAAGCTGGTTTTGGTGGTGTAAACAGGTATAAAGTTTTAGATGGATACGATAATTCTAAATTAATTAAAGACATTACAAAAGAAGTAGATGTTTTGTCTAAACAAATGGTAGTACAATCTAAATCGTTAGATGAAATTATTACTTTAGCAAAAAAGAAAGAAGATATGTTAGCCTCTATACCTGCAATTCTTCCTATTAAAAAAGAAGATTTAACTTCTGTAGCTTCTGGTTATAAAATGAGAATGCATCCTATTCTCAAAATTAAAAAGTTTCATAAAGGAATGGATTTTACAGCACGAATAGGAACTCCTATTTATGCATCAGGAAACGGTAAAGTTACTGTTGCTTCTAGAAGTAGTTCGTATGGTAATGTTGTTTATATAGATCATGGTTACGGGTATGAAACTATTTATGCACACATGAGTAAAATTAAAGCAAGAAGAGGTCAAATGGTAAAAAGAGGAGATTTAATTGGCTATGTGGGTAATACAGGTTTATCTGTTGCAGCACATTTACATTATGAAGTTCATAAAAACGGAATAGCTTTAAATCCTATTAATTTTTATTATGGAGATTTATCTTTGGATGAATTTGCTGAGTTACAAAAATCTTCTGAAGAAAGTCAATCTTTTGATTAATTTTCTTTGGTATAGATACGGGAAATAAGAAACAAGAGAGAAACTTGAAGTTGAAAGAAGTGAATAAGTTTAGTGAAATATTAATTTTTATCTTTTCCTTTTTTTTAATTTTTGATTACTGAAACTGATTACAGAATAATGTATATAGATTTACCTGAAAAAAGATACTACAAAATAGGGGAAGTGGCGAAAGCTTTTCAAGTAAATGCATCATTAATTCGTTTTTGGGAAAAAGAATTTGCAATTATAAAACCCAAAAAAAATGCAAAAGGAAATCGGTTATTTACCCAAGAAGATATTGTAAATTTTAAATTAATCTTTAATTTAGTTAAAGAAAGGGGTTTTACCTTAGAAGGTGCAAAACAAAAACTCAAGAAAAATCCTGAAGGAATTTATAGTAATCACGAAATTATTAGCCGTTTAGAAGCTGTAAAAGCAGAGCTTCAAAAAATTAAAAATCAACTTTAGAGTTTTAATTTTATACTTTTCTTTTTATTGATATAAAAATTCTTAATACTTATTTTATTGTTTTCTTAGGCGAATTATAATTTATTTACAAAGTATTCTTATAATTACCTAATTTTATTAATAAATACGCATTTGCGTTAGGGATAGAAACGACATCCTTTTTGCTTTTGGCAAAAAGATATAGTGTAAAGCCCGACCTTGGTTCTGAATGCTTTCAGGATAAAGCAACGCCCAAAATTAGAATAAATGGAAGTAAAAAATAAAATTGTTATTGTAACTGGAGCTGGTTCTGGAATTGGTAAAGCAACAGCAGTTCTATTAGCAAAATTTGGAGCAACAGTTATAGTTTCTGATATTAATTTTGAAAAAGCAGAAAAAGTTGTTGAAGAAATTGTAACAAATAATGGAAAATCGCTACCTATAAAAGCAAACGTTGCAGTTTATAAAGAAGTAGAAAATTTAATAAATAAAACTATTGAGGAATTTGGAAAACTAGATGTTATTGTAAATAATGCAGGAATTGGACCGAGTTTTCTAAAAACACACGAATCAACTTTAAGAGATTGGGAAAGAGTTATTTCTGTAAATCAGACAGGAGTTTATTATTGCATGAAAATAGCTTTGCAACAATTTTTAAATCAAGGTCATGGAAATATTGTAAATATTGCTTCGCTAGCTGGTTTAAAAGCATCACCCAATAACATAAGTTATAGCGCAAGTAAATTTGCGGTTGTTGGTATGACAAAATCTGCTGCAATGGAATATGCAACTAAAAATATTAGAGTAAATGCTGTTTGCCCAGGTTATACAGAATCGGCTTTGTTAGATCAATTATTAAATGTAAAACCAGAAATGAATTCAGTTTTAAAAAGTCAAATTCCGATGAAACGTTTTGGCAAAACATTAGAAATTGCAGAAGCTGTAGTTTGGTTGGCTTCTGATAATACAAAATTTATTACAGGGCAAACAATTACTTTAGATGGAGGTACATCTCTTTAAATAGTGAATAATAATGCGTAAATTTGTAAAACAAAAAATCAATTAAATAAAATTTAGAAATTATGAAAAAATGGTTAATTCCGGTAATAATAATAGTAGTTATAGTCTTTGGATTCTATAATTGGGGTAAAGGTTTTAATAATACAGCAGTAGAATTACAAGAAGACGCAAAAACTACTTGGTCTAATGTAGAAAGTGCCTATCAGCGTAGAAACGATTTAATTGGTAATTTAGTAAAAACGGTACAAGGAGCAGCAGATTTTGAAAAAAGTACATTAACAGATGTAATTAATGCTAGAGCAAAAGCAACATCGGTAAATATTAATGCGGGTGATTTAACACCAGAAAATATGGCGCAATTTCAACAAGCACAATCTGGTTTAACTGGAGCATTGTCTAAATTATTAGTGTCTGTAGAACGTTATCCTGATTTAAAAGCGAATGCAAACTTTTTAGAATTACAAAGTCAGTTAGAAGGTACAGAAAACAGAATTAATGTTGCTAGAGATCGTTTTAATGAAGATGTAAATGTGTATAATAAACATATTAAAGTTTTTCCAAATTCGTTATTAGCGGGTATGTTTAATTTTGATGAAATGACTCGTTATAAAGCAAATGCAGGTTCTGAAAATGCACCAGATGTAAACTTTGATTTTAACAATAAAAAAGAGTAAATATGTCTAAAGTAGAAGAGTTTCTGACTAAAGAAGAAGAACAAGAAATTATTTCTGCTATTCAAATTGCAGAGAAAAATACTTCTGGTGAAATACGAGTTCATATTGAAGCTACTACAGAAAAAGCGCATTATGATCGTGCACTAGAAGTGTTTTATCTCTTAGAAATGAACAACACAAAAGATGCAAATGCAGTCTTAATTTATGTTGCTGTAAATGATAAAAAATTTGTTGTTTATGGTGATAAAGGAATTAATAGTGTTGTACCAAAAGATTTTTGGGATACTACTAAAAATGTGATACAAAATCATTTTAAAATAGGAAATTTTAAACAAGGAATTGTTGATGGAATTTTAAAAGCGGGTGAAGAATTACAAAATCATTTTCCTTATCAAACAGATGATAAAAACGAACTTTCTAATGAAATTTCTAAAGGATAATGAAAAAAGTGTTTAGTTCTCAGTTTTTAGTGATTAGTAAAAAAGTACTATTAATATTTACTTTCTTAATAAGTCAGATTACATTTTCTCAAGGGTTTGAAATTCCAGAGAAACCAAAATTTCAAACAAGTGTTTACGATTATATAGATTTACTTTCTGTTTCTCAAAAACAAAACTTAGAAGGTAAATTAGTTCGGTATTCAGATTCTACATCAACTCAAATTGTTGTGGCAATTATCTCATCCACCGAAGGTGAAAATATTAATTATTTAGCTGCAAATTGGGGAGAAAAATGGGGTATTGGTGATGTAGAAAAAGATAATGGTGTTTTGATTGTTTTGGCAAAAGATGATAGAAAAATAACCATTTCTACTGGTAAAGGTGTAGAACATTTACTAACTGATTTTCAATCTAAAAGAATTATTGATAGAGTTATAACGCCAGAATTTAGAAAAGGTGATTATTATACAGGTTTATATTTAGGTGCAGATTATATTTTTAGAACTTTAAATGGTGAATTTAAAGGTTCTCGTCAAGAAGAATCCGAAGGTTCAGATTCAGGAGTTATCGTGTTTATTTTAATTATAATTATCTTTTTTATTTTAATTTCTAGAGGTAATAAAAATAATAGAGGTGGAGGTAGAAATAACAGAACGGGTTCTTTATCTGAAACTATTTTTGACACGATTCTTCTAAGTAGTTTAGGTAGAAGTGGTGGTGGTTTTGGAGGTGGCTTTGGCGGTTCTTCTGGAGGAAGTAGTAGTGGCGGTTTTGGTGGCGGCGGTTTCGGCGGTGGCTTTGGTGGCGGAAGTTTTGGTGGTGGAGGAGCATCTGGAGGTTGGTAAATGATGTAATTTATTTACCTAAATTCGTATTATATTTTCTGTAAAAACAGAAATTTATCTTATCAATTATAATGAAAAAAATACTTACTTTTTTTACTTTACTATTATTTATGAGTTGTCAAAATTATGGACAACTTAACTTACTTGCAGATTTGTCAAATGAATTAAATGAAGTTTCAGGAAATGAAGTTTTAAATAATTCTTCGCTTATTTGGATGATAAATGACGGGGGAAATAAATCAAAATTATATGCTGTTTCTAAAAAAGGAAAAATAAAAAAAGAAATTAATATTAAATCTAAAAATACAGATTGGGAAGACTTAACTTCTGATAAAAAGGGCAATATTTATATTGGTAATTTTGGTAATAATACAAGCAGCAGAAAGAATTTAAGAATTTTAAAAATTGATAAAAAGTATTTAAGAAAGAAAAACGCTAAGGTAAAAGAAATTGAATTTGAGTATGAAGATCAGGATAAATTTCCGCCCAAAAAGAAAGAATTATTTTTTGATGCAGAGGCTTTTTTTTACTTTAATAAAAACTTTTACATTTTTACAAAAAGCAGAGTGGAGGGCGAATATGGAAAAACGTCATTATATAAATTTCCTGCAAAAAAAGGTAAACAAACCGCTAGATTAATTGGCAAATTTAATAACGGTAATGATTTAGAATGTTGGATTACTTCTGCAGATATTTCTTCTGATGGAACAAAAGTGGTGCTTTTATCTCAAAAAAATATACTTGTCTTTACTGATTTTAAAGATGATAATTTTTTGTCAGGAAAAGTTAAGAAGATTGAGTTAGAACATCAAACTCAAAAAGAAGGAATCTGCTTTAAAGACAATAATACATTGCTAATTACTGATGAAAAAGCTCATGGAGAAGGTGGTAATTTATATGAACTAAAAATTGATGTACAAAATTAGATAACATCATTAAAATGAAAAAAGAAGCTCAAAAAACTGGTGAAATAGATGATTATTTGCAAAATCATTACATACACAGAAGTAATTGGTTAAGAGCCGCAGTTCTTGGTGCTAATGATGGTATTTTATCAACAGCAAGTTTGGCAATTGGTGTTGCAGCTGCAAGTGATTTTAGAGAACCTATTGTTTTAGCAACTTTAGCAGGATTAGTTGCTGGAGCTTTATCTATGGCGGCTGGCGAATATGTGTCTGTAAGTTCACAAACTGATGTTGAAAATGCAGATATAGAAAGAGAAAGAATTGAATTGGAAGAAATGCCAGAATTAGAAATGCAATACTTGGCAGATATTTACGAAAAAAGAGGCCTTAAAAAAGAGACTGCTTTACTTGTTGCAAAAGAATTTACAGAAAATGATGCTTTAGCCGCGCATGTTAGAGATGAATTAGGAATAAATGAAATTAATCAAGCAAACCCAATTCAGGCTGCATTTGCATCTGGAGCTGCATTTACAATTGGCGGATTACTTCCATTTTTAGTAACACTTTTTCTGCCATTAGAGTATTTAGAATATTCAATTTATGGTTTTGCTATTATTTTTTTAATTATTTTAGGAGCTTTAGCCGCTAAAGCTGGTGGTTCTAAAATAGGAATAGCAGTTTTAAGAATTACTTTTTGGGGAACGGTTGCAATGGGTATAACAGCTTTAGTAGGCCATCTTTTTAATGTAAATGTGGTTTAAAACTATAATAATAAAAAATTTAAACTATAAATTTAAATAGTAAAAGCGCCCAGCCAGTAACTAAAAATAAACCACCTAAAGGTGTAATTGGTCCTAAAATTTTTATTTTTTTATTTTTTGCTGATGAAATTACCAAACCATAAATAGAGAAAGAAAATAAAAGTATTCCTATTACAAAAGCATTAATAATGTAAGTGTCTATAGTGCTATTTTTATCTAAATTGAATCCCAAAATAAGTAAAACTATTGCATGATACATTTGGTATTTTACACCAGTTTCAAAACTTTGTAATTGATCTGTAGTTAGTTTTTTCTTTAATAAATGTGCGCCAAAAGCACCAAAGATTACTGCTGTAAATCCGAATAAAGAACCAAAGATTACTGCTGTTTGTGTCATATAAAAAGTTAAAAAGCAAAGCCTAAAGTTAATGCCAATCTTACGTCATCGCTACTATTAAAAATAGAAATATTTCCAGACATCATATTTGCAGCGTTAAAGAAAACTCCACCACCAACAGAGGTGTTAAATTTGGTGTTTTTAAATGTTGTGTTTTGTTGCCCCCAAACACTACCATAATCAAAACCGCCAAAAACTCCAATATTTAAAGGAATTAAACTAGTTTTAAATTGTCTTAAATCTAAACGAATATCTGTACTATGATAAAAAGAATTTTTACCTGTAAAACGTTGATTTCTAAATCCTCTTAAACCATCATTACCGCCAATACTTGCTGCTTGATAAAACTGATAAGAATTTCCAAAAGTATGATGAGTTTTTAATTTAGTTGCTAAGACTAATTGTCCGTTTGCAGTTAATTTATGATCAAAAGAAATAGATGGAATTAAATAACCAAAATTACCAGCATTATTTAAGCTTGTTGTATAGCCCATTATTAAATCGGTTTTCATTCCCATAGTTGAAAAAGCTGGGTTATCTGTGTTTTCAAAATGATAACTAGCTTCTGTATTTATAAATTCTTTACTTTTAAAAATGGGATTATTTGGTTCAAGTTCACTATTTAAAAATCTGCCTAAAGTGTTTTCAACTTTAAAGGTTTGATAGTTAACTGCAAGTTTTATTTCTGCGTCTAAATTACTTTTCCAATTGATATAAGAACCAACAATAAATTTTCTAATTCTAACTCTATTATATTCTTCTTCTTCTAAGTTATCAGCTTCAAGATTAATAGAGTTGTTACCTAAGCCAAAATAATTTATTGCAAAATTAGGACTTGTAATAGTTGCGTTTATTCCTAAATTCCAACGGTTAAAAATGTTAGCAAATTCAGATGAATAATTAAGCTCAAATCCATTTGTGGCAAAATAATAAGAACCAGATAATGTATGTTGAGCGGTAAAAGGATTTCTTTCAAAGCCATAGGTTGTATATGTATTTGCAAACCCAATTTTTACGCCATCATCTGGATTAAAACCAATGGTTGGTGTTAGTATATTCTGATTGTTTTTTAATTTTTTGTAATCATACACATTTGTTTGATAATCATCTGTTAATTTTATTCTTGCATTTTTAGTTTTAAATGTGTTCTTCTTAGTTTTATAATCATAAATAATTACTTTTTTACCATTTTTAATTTTGTATTTATCATTATTTTGCCCGCCAATAAGTCTTAGTTTTATGAGCTTTTTTCCATTACCTTTTACAACAAAAACATCTTCATCATCTAAGCCATAAATCCAAATTTCTTTGGTTTCAGATTCATTGTAAGTTCGTTGGTGAAAAATATCATCTTTGTCACCATTTTTAATTCTATAACCTGTAATTTTTGTTTGTCCGTTTTGCAATCTTTCAATTTCAAACCAATCATCTTTTTGAGTTCCTCTAATAACTTGAAACTTGTTTATATGGTAAAAATAAGCATCAGATATTTTTTGTAAATTGTGTCTTCTTCCTTGTAATTTTCTTTTTATTTCTTGTATTGTTTCGTCTTTAACTTCATCAGGAAACTCTTTAAAAGCTTCATCAATTATGTCATCTGTAATATTATTGATAATAAAATTTACTTGTTTATCCCAAGTTTTTTTATCAGCCATAGAAATTAAAACCATGTCTAAAGGATAAGGTTCTAAATTAAACCATTTGGGACTTTTTAACTCTTCATTATAAGACCTCATTAAACGCAAAGCAGGCACTAAAGTTGTTAATGTATTTAGCAAAGCACCATCACCAAAAATAGAAAAAGCTTGATCTCGATCTCTAGGAACTGGTCTGTAAATTGTTTCGTTTTTTTCTTTAAAAACTGCCCATCGCCATTGATCTTCATGTCTATCCCAATCGCCAATTAACATATCAAATAAACGTGCTTTTATATAGGCTTCTTCATCTAAAATATGATTTTCGTTTTTGTTTAAATTTAGCAATAATTCATCTGTACTAACTAACGTATCAGAAAAACCAAAGCTAGCTTTATCGCCATGACCAGAATCTGTTCGTTCTTCAATCATGTATAATTCATTACCAAAATCATCATTAAATTGACCTAAACTAGGCTGTTTAGGAACATAATATAACACAGGATTTGTGTGATAAAGATCAATAGCATCAGATAGTTTGCCAATAGTAAAAGGTGCGTAAGGATGCGAACCTGTAAAAACATCTGACAATAAATTTTCTGTAGCAGTATCATCAAATTGACCTTCTATATATTGATCTTTAAAAGCCACAGCTTGCAAATATTGAACAGCATTTTTACGCAAAGCACGCATAACGTATTCACGTCCTTTTTTATCTTTAAGTCTTAATGATTTAGATTGATGACCACCGCCTTTTCTAATAGGTTTTAATCCGCCAAAAAGTGTGTCTAAATCTATCGTTGGTGCAATTACTTCTGTGCCAAAATATTTTCTATAACGTTCTCCCCACAAAAAGCGATACAGTTTACTTTTTGTAATTTCGTTTTGCGTATAAATAGATGCTTTTTTTTCTGTAATATTTTGTAGAGGAAATGTATTAAAAGTTTCTTTTTCATCTTCTGAATAAACCTGAGCTTGATATACTATTTTGTTATCTTTTACGGTGTAAAAATTAATTTGTGATGAACCATCTTTAAATACATCTAATTTTGCAAAACCCTGTTTTCCATAAGTAAATTTTGCGCCTCCAGATAATTTTGTTGCTTTAGTTTTAGAGCCAGAACCACTAATAATTTGAGGGATATTATCTTGAACTATATATTGTAAATTATGATCGTGACCAGAAACAAAAATGGTTTTATCATTTTCTTGAGACAAAGTTACAATTCGTTTTTTAAGTTCGTTGTAATTTTTATTTTGAAGATCTGTATTAGAAAGTCCAGAAGTTTTACGGATTAAATTTTTTAAAGAACCTAAAATTGGTAAAGGATTCATGTGGCTCGAAAACGAATATTTTCCACCATGAGAACCATTTGTAAACATTGGGTGATGCATAGCAATAATGGTTGTTTTTCCTCTTGCTTTTTTTATTAAACCTTCAAATTCATCAAAAAACTTATTTCTAGTTTTTATTTCGCAATTGTCATTTATTGTTGGGTGATTATCCCAATTTGTTAAATACCAATGTGTGTCTACAATAATTAAAACTATTTTTTTAGAAATATCTACTGATGTTAATGGGCAACCATTTTCGGGTAAAAAAGTGTTTTTTCCTAATGCTTTTTCAACTAAATCTTCTTCTCTTTTTAAACCATCTAAACCGTGATACCAATCATGATTTCCAGGAATAAAAATAGCGTTTCCTTTAAATTTCTTCGCAATATCTGTTTGTGCTTCAATTCTTCTTTTTGCTAATTTATATTTCTTAGATTTCTTTTTCTTTGGAATTCCTGATTCGTAAACATTATCACCTAAAAAAAGTAAGGTTGAGTTTTTAGAGGCACCTTTAATTTTCTTTTTTAAATATTTTAAAGCAGGTGAATCTTTTTTTAAAGTAGAATTACCAGCATCACCAATTAAATAAAAAGTATGGTCAATTTTAGAATCGTTTTTTTTAAGTTCTAAATTTTGATTTTCTGCAATTTGCATTTTCTTTGTTGCGCATGACGAAACCAAGAAAAGTAAGATTAACAAGAACGATTTTTTGAATAATTTCATAAATGCAAAATTAGCTATTTTTATATAACTCTAAGTCTTCTTTGGTGTCAATATCAAAGAAGTTTGTTGTTAGTTTAGGATAAATAACTTCATTTTTTTTCTGATTAATAAATTCTTTTGCACCTTTATCTCCTTTTATCAACAATAAATCAGCAAAATATTTTTGTGGAAAAAGTGCTGGTACACCTAATTGATTTCCATAATTAGAAGCAATAATTTTATCATGATTTTCTAAAAATAAATGAACTAAAGATCTTAAATAAGAACTTTCAATTGCTGGTTGATCTGCTAAAAGAATTAAAATTCCATCAAAATTTAAATTTTCTTTTTTAAAGTAATTAATGCCCGAAATAATACTAGAACTTAAACCATTTTCAAAATTCTTATTTTCAATAAATTGGATCTTTTCTGATGTGATTTTACGTTTAATTTCATCAGCATTTGCACCTAAAACACAATAAATGTCATCAGAATACATACTTTTAATTTTTTCTAAAGTAATATCTAAAAGTGTTTTATGATTTATTTTTTCTAACTGTTTTATGCTATTCATTCTAGATGATTTTCCAGCAGCTAAAACTAAAATAGCAATATGTTTCATAAATTTATGTATTGATTTTTCCTGTTAGATTCCTTAAAGAAAAAGGTTCTTTTTTTCTGATGACAGATAAAATTTCGGCAACAATAGAAATGGCAATTTCTTCTGGTGTTTGTGCACCAATATGCAAGCCTGCTGGTGTGTAAATCGTTTCTAAAAATTCGTCGGAAATATCAGGTACAAACTCAAAAAGTTCATTAAATAAACGCTCTCTTCTATTTGGTGCACCTAAAATGCCAATATATTTTGGTTTGTATTTAGATAATTTTATAACATATTTTAAATCTTGCACGTAACTATGATTCATAATTACGATGGCTGTATTTTCTTCGATATTTGTAAACTGAATCGTTTCTGCAGAATTACCATTTACCGAATTTGCACCCGGAAAGTCTTTTAATTCTTTGGAGTCTTTTACGCAGGTTATTACATCAATTTCCCAACCTAAAGTTGCGGCTACTTTACAGAGTTTAACGGCGTCGTGTTCGCCTCCAATTATAATCAATCGAAAACTTGGTTGTACTATTTGAGAGAAAATTAAAACGTCTTTTTTGTTTTTAGGTTCAAAGAATTTAGAAAATTGAAATTGTTCTTTATTGTTAAAAATAATTACAGAACCAAAATTGCCAAAAGCTTCATTTTCTTTTGTAAAATGACTTTCAATCTTTATGGTTTCTCTTTTAGAATTTGCATCAGAAAATTGTGTTATAAATTCATTAGAAATTAAAAAAGGTTCTATTAAAATATATAAAATGCCTTCGCAACCTAGTTTATATCTGCCATCGTAGGTAATTATTTTTGGTTTGTTATCAGAAAAAACACTTTTTGATCTATGTATAATTTCTTTTTCTACACAACCACCACTTACAGCACCAACAGAAGTTAAATCTTCTGAAATTAACATTCTTACCCCGGGTTTTCTGTAAGAAGAACCTTCTAAAAAGACAACAGAAGCCAATACGTTTTTCAACCCTTTTTGTTGATTTACTATGGCTTTATTTACTATTTCTTTGAGTTCGTGATTCATGAATAAAACTAAAATTTAGGTTTAAATATAAAACTATTTTTACATCAATTTAAAAAGGATATCCAATAGCAAAATTAAAAACAGGTTTGTCAATATTAAAATTCCATCGTTCTCCCTCTTCTAAAGAAGGATCATGAAAAGGAGCTGCCAAATCAAAACGGAGCACAAAACCCTGTACATCTACTCGTAAACCAACACCTGCGCCCATTCCTAATTCATTTATAAAGTTTGATGTAAATGTATCTGTAATGTTACCCTCATCATCATTAAAATCAGGGTTAGAAACCGTATTCCAAACATTTCCTGCATCTGCAAAAATAGCACCTTTAAGAATAGAAACTATGGGAAAACGATATTCTAAATTGGCCTCTAAACGTACGTTTCCTGTTTTGTCAAAATAAGAACTGTCATCATCAGTATTAGTCCCATTATAAGTTCCCGGCCCTAAAGATCGAATGCTAAAAGCCCTTACACTATAAGGTCCACCAGAATAATATTGTTTTACAAACGGAACAATATCAGAATTGCCATAAGCATAACCATAACCAGCAAATAATCTGGTGGCAATCGTTTGTTTGTTTTTGTTGCCAAAATTATAATGATACCTAAAATCTAAATCAGCTTTTGCGTATTGTGCATATTCTAAGCCTAAAAATTTATTGGTTTCATCCGTTTTTTTATCAAACAAACTAATGGAGTTTCCGGCAACATCTAAGGTAGTTTGTAAAAATAGTTGCTGTTTTTTAGCAGAATTTATCATTTCATTATAGGTGAATGAAAATGTAAGTCCGCTTATAAATTGCTGATCAAAACTACTTTCTAAATACGAGTTGTTGTCTAAAATTTCCTGAAATTCGGCTGTTGTGTTAGATAAACGTGTGTAATTTACCGAAATAGGATTAAACTCATAGGTAATATATTTATTGGCATTCCAAGTATAACCAAACAAGGCTGTTCCAGATAAAAGTGTATATAAATCGCTTCTGCTTAAATAAGTGGCACTAATACTTGTTTTTGTTTTAGGGATAGAATAATCGAAATAATCTTTATTAATTGCAAATGGCGCAATAACTCTAGGGAAGACAATTTCACCTTTTAAACCCAATTCTAAACTGGTTAATCCAGAGATACTACCGTTAGAAATTTGTGTTTCATAACCAATATTAGTGCTAATATTTAACGTTTCGCCACCTTTAAATAAGTTTCTGTTACTATAGGTTACAGCCAATTCTGGACCAGCAAAATTATTAGATTTAGTAACTGCTTGCAGTTCTGTTCTTATTGCGCGTTTGGTTAAAGGCGATAAAAATATGTTGGCTTCTAAAGAACCAATACTATCTGTAAGCGCGTTTTTTATTTCTTTGTATTGAATATTTACAAATTTGTACGTACCTATTGATGACAGTCTTCTGGCAGTATTTTTAGAAGTTAATGGGTTGTAAAATTCATCTTCTTTTAAAGTGATAAAATCATCTAAATATTTTGGGGCAAAAAATACAGTGTCTTGCAGGTAGTTTTTATCTTTAAAACGATTTTTTTTTATCTCTGTAGAATCATTTAAATTATAATTTGGATAAATATTGATGTTTTTAATTTTATAAGGAACGGTTGCTTTTTTGGGAACATTTGCTTTCAATTTTAAAAATAAATCGAACTTTTTAGTGTTGCTTCTATTGGTGTCAGCTTCAAATAATAAAAAATCTGAATTAAAATTGTAATATCCTTTTTGTTTTAATTCGGAATCTAAACGCAGTCTTTCTAACTTTAAAGTGGTTAAATCAAAACGCATATTTTCTTTAATAATAGAGGCTTTTGTTAAGCTTTTTACATCGTTATAAATGGGCAAAACCATGCTGTCTATTTTGTAGGTTGCTATTTTGTAAGGTGCAGGAATTTTTAATTGATATGTTATGGCAGCCTCTTTTTCCTTTTCTGTAAATTCAGAATTAATTCTACTATAGAAAAAACCATAGTTTTCTAATTTATTTCTTAGAGTTTTTTTGTTTTCTAACTCATTTATATCTGATTGATAAACCGGTTTTTGTCCGAATTTTTTATACAACCATCTGTTTAAAAAGTTGGTTTTTTCTTGCTGATTTTTGTAGAAATAATACAATCCAAGGTGCATGCCAAGAAACTTTGTATTTGGCTGTTTACTTAATATAGAAGATAAATCGGTTTTTAGTTCGTCTATTTTTTCTACGGTAGTGTCTGCTTCTATTTCTATGCTTGCACCAGTATATAAGCGTTTGTTTTCTGGTATGTGTTTTTTGATGCCACAACTATATATAAGTAGGCATATAATTATGAAAAGACTGTAATTTTTATAGTTTTTTTTCAAAATTTAGTTACTTTTTATTTTCAGATTTTTCTACTTTATTCACAGATTTTTCTACTTTTTTAGAACGTAAAATAGCATCCCAGAGTTGCTGAAACTCATTGAATTCTTTGGTAAAGATTAATGCAATTCCGCTTACAATAGTTTGCCCGTCAATTACGTTTTCAAACTCACTTTTTCTAAAACCTTTTAAGCTGTATCTTCCATCTTCTGTAAGTCTATATTCTAAACTTACATTTCCAATTAATGGCGATTCCTCTCCGGTTTGGCTACTTCCTTGTATGTCTATTTCGCTACCAACTCTTACGGTTAAACGATCGTTAAATAATTTTTTTTGGGCAGCAACATCTAATTGCGTTCTATCGGTTGGTGTGTCTCCTTGGTAATCTGTAAAACTATTTAAACCGAAATCTAACTGTACACCAGAGCTGCCTAAAAGTTTATCGGAAAAAGAGTTTAATTGACCAGAAACTGCATCATTTAAATTATTTCTTGCAATGGTTGCAAAACCACCAGAACTACCGTCGCTCCCAGAATCTGGATAAAATCGACTTAAAACTAATAAAGAAAATACTTGTTTATTTAACTCGTCTTCTTGTTGATTAACTTGTTGCACACGATCGTAAACTTGACCGCTAATAGCACCTTGCTGATCTTCTGGCATGTCTAAATTAAAAGATATTTTTGGTTGTAACAATTCGCCAGCAATATTTAAATACACGTTAAAAGGCAATACTTGTTTGTATTTATTTTGTACCGATGCATCTTCGCCAGAAATTTGCGACGCCATTAAATCTGAAGCAGATGTTTTTAAAGTATACTTTGTTTGGATGTCTAACTTTGCATCAAAAGGATCTCCTGCCCAAGAAATTCTACTTCCAGGAACTAGAACAAATTTTCTGTTTACAACATTGTATAAGTTTAGTTGATATTGGCCAGAAGCAACTTCATAAGCCCCTGTTAAAGATACATCTCCATTCGGATTCATTAGAAAAATAAAATCTCCATCACCAGAAACCTTAAAATTATCACCAGTTTCTTCATCAATAATAACAGTTACGGCAGCTTGTTTATCAATTTTTAAAAGTGCTTTTATATCAAAGCCAGTAATTGTTGCCGTTTCTTCTTGTTGTTGTGTTAAAATTGCATCCGGATTTTCTCTATTTACAAAAGCAACAACGCCGTCTCTTTCTTCAATATTTGTGTAGGTAGAAGGTAAAACATAGGTAATGTCTGTTTCTGAACCAACCACTAATTTTGTGTCTAATTTAGGAATTTGTAAATCTCCGGTTAGCTTTGCATCCGCATTAAAAGTAACTTTACCATACATAGACTCGTTGTCTTCTTTGGTTGCGTTTAAAACCCGAAAGTTTTTGGCTTTTATATCTAAATTAAAGGAAGGATTTATAAAACTCTTGGTTTTTATAGCACCAGATAATACCAAAGAATTATTTTCTGCATCTAAAATTGTAAAGTTAGACATGCTTAAACCTTTGTTATCGATATTTAAAGTTTCGTTTTGTAACTTAAATTTTGTGTTTAGTTTGGCAACATTAAAAGTAGCGTTTGTAAATTTTAGATTTCCGTTATATTTTGGTGCTGATGTTTGACCTGTTATTTTAAAATCACCAGAAAAACTACCCGAAGTTTCTTTAATTTCTCCAAAAGAAAGCGTGTTTAGAGCTTTCATTTTAAAAGAATTAATTAACAAATCTAAATTTAAATTAGCATCGTTGTTTTCTGATAAATAATCTCCTTTAATATCTAAATCTACATCGCCTTCTTTTAATGAAACATTAAAATCATACTTTCCATTTTCTAAAGATTTGGCATCTATATTTAATTTACCAAAGTCTGTTTTTAAAACTTTTAATTTACTAATATTTAAGTCGGCAATAATACCTGTGTTTTCAAAAGGTTGTTCTAAAATAAAATTTCCATTTAAAGTTCCTGTTGCAATTTCTTTGTCTGGACTTAAATAATTAAAAATTTCATCAATTTTAAAGTTTGCATAATTTAGAGCAATATGATCTTTAGAAATACTCGAAATTTTATCGGTAATTTCTATAGATTGATTTCCAAGACTTATTTTAAAATCAGAAAATGTTAGTTTATTATCTTTAAAAAGAATGGCATTGGTTTTAGGGATTTTCCATTGATTACTATTTAACAATAAACTATCTTGATGAATTGTAAATTTTAATTGATTGTTGTTTTTGGTGATAACTGAATTTACATTTATCAATTTGTTTCCTTGGTAAGAACTTAAAAAATTAAGCAATAAATCTTTATCTTTTTTATTTCCTTCGATGCTTGTTTTGGGTATATTTAAAGGACCAGCAGTTATGTTTTTAAAACCGATATTAAAATTGAATTCCTCTTTATTTGTGTGCATAGAAAAAGACAAACTGTCTAATTTATTATCGCTAAAGTTGATGTGTGGCGCAGTAATATTAGCGGTTAATTTTTGATTTTTTTCTTTAAAATCAACATTCATATTTACGGTATCTAAATCTTTTAAATTAACTAAAAACACTTCATTTAAAAGAGGAGCTTGAGAAATTTTTGCTTTTAAAATTAAATGAACCGGATTTTTAATTGTGTCGGAAACAATACTGTCTTTAAAAAAATAACTAGAAACATGACGCTGTAATGCAGTGCTAAATGTTTGCGGATCTGTGTTTGATTCTAGTTTTAAATCTATCATTTTATTATTGATAGAAACTGCTGTGGTGTCTTTATCTACAAACGCCTTAGCAGCTAAAGAACCTAATAAATAGGTTTGATTATTATAGACAATTACACCATTTTTAATATTACTTTTTACGGCGTATTTTTCTGAGTTTCCAGTAAAATCTAATGAAAGTTCCATAGCCGATTTTACCTTACGTTGCATTAAACCAAGCGCTTGTAAATCTGCGCCAATAAGGTTTAAATTTAAAGTTGCTTTTGTATTTATAGTGTCTAAATTTACCAGTGTATTTAAGTCTAAATTTAGATTTTTGTCTTTATATGTAGTTGTAATTTTACCTTTGCTGTTTTTTAAGTTTCCAGAGATGTTTAAATCTTTAATTACATAGTTTTCTAATTGAAATTTAGAAATGTTCGTTGCTAATTGAGCATCTAAATCTTGTAAGTTTTTACCGTTTCCAGAGGAATTTAAAGTAACGCTTAATTCTCCAAAATTAGGATTTATCAATAAATCTCCAACATTGTAGTTTTCAATATTTACAATTACATCGTACTTTATTTTAGCTTCGTTTTTAAAGTTTCCTTTAATCTTTGCAAGACCTTGTGTTGTGTTTATTGTTGTCTTTGTAGAGATGTTATGTAAAGAACCATTTACACTGCTGGTAATTACAATATCTTCGGGTAAATGAATGCCAAATTCTTTTTCGTCTATAATTTGTAAAAGGTCATTTCGTTTTGTCTTTGCTTTAAAATTTGCAATGTTTAATTGTAATTTATCTGGGTTTGTACTGTTTTTAATGTTGCCATCTAAAGACATTTTGGTAGCAAATCCCCAATTTAGGTTTGTTTTAGAAATATTTAAATCTGCTAAAACTCCATTAATATTTACTTTTCCAAAAAGCTCTTTTTTACTTAATTTAGAAATGTATTCATTTTGTTTTAAACTAGGTTGAAACGTAAAAATTTCTTCTAAAAAAATGGAGAAAGACGGAATTCCTAATTGAATTCTTGTATTTTCTGGTGATGAAATTAATTGTGAAATAGACTTGTAATTAGCGTTTGCAAAACCAGTAATCTTACTTTTATTTAAGTTGATATTTAGTTCAGAAACTTTTAATTCAGTGTCTGTTATTTCTGTATTTAATGTAAATTTTTTTAACCGAAAGCCTGATTTTTCTTTAAAATTAAATGCAGACATTTGCAAACCTGCTTTTTTATCCTTCAAGAAAATATCCGAAGCTTTTAATGTTAGCTCTTCTAATGCAATGGCATTCGGATTAAAAATGTTTTTCACCACTTTTTCATTATTTACAAAATACTGAATCTTGTTATTGTCTAAGTCAATTTCATCTATTTGTATGTTATAATCGGGCCAAATAAAAGCAGTGTTATTGTTTGTTGTTGTTTCTGCAACAGTTGAATTAGTGGAAGTTGTTTTTAAAAGAATATCAGAGTTCTTAAGTTGTAATGTGCTAAGATTAATTTGGTTTTCTGCTAAATTTATTTCAGGAATTGTAGTGTAAAAATCACTAATATTTACATCGGCAATTAAGTTATTTGCTGAATTCTCGTAATACGTTTTTACATTTTTTAAAGTGATATTTTTTGCTGATAAAACGGGTGAAACAGATGCTGCAGTTGAAGTATCTTTAGCCACAGATTGCTGAATTAATTTGATATTTGTATCAGAAAGACCTATTTTATCTACGTTAAAAGTCATTTTTTCTAAATCTACTTTATCTATACTAGCAGTTAGATTTCCAATTTTAAAATGACTGTTAATTCCTAAAACTTCATCATTAAAAACAACATTAATATTTTCTAAATTTAGATTTCCAAGTACAATATTTAAAGGTTCTTTGTCTGTTTCTTTAACAGTAGTGGTTGTTTCTCCATCGGCAAAAGCATCTACTAAAAATTGAAAATTATACCCAGAAATAGTGTCATCTCTTTTAATATTGGCACGCAATCCCTTCCATTTTAAATCATCAATACCAACAGAAGTTCCTCTTATCATAGACCAAAGCGGCAAATTTGCTTCTAAAGATTTAGAGTACACTAATGTGTCTCCTTTGGTGTCTTCTAAATACAAACCATCTAATTGCAGACCACCTTTAAAAGTTAAAAAAAGTTTGTCTATAGAAATTTTAGTATTGGTTTTGTTAGAAACGTAGTTTACGGCTTTGTTTACAACAATATCTTGTCCCCAAGGGCTTCTAATAAAAAGGATTAATAAACAAATTAGAAATAGAAAAGCTAAGAAGATTCGTAAAAATCTTCTTAAAAATTTGTGTTTTTTATTTCTGGTTTTTTTAGACACTATGATTTAATGGTTTTAGCATTGCAAATGTAACTTACAAATGCTATTCAAATTGTCCTTATATCATAAATTTTTAACTCTTTTGCTAAAATTAGACAGCTTTCTGTATTTATTTAGAAGCTATTCTAAAACTGTACATGTATAAAAAAATAGTAAGATTCTTATCTATGATTTTTTGGGTTATACTAATTCAGTTTCTATAATAATATCGCTTTGTAAAGTTTTGTGAACAGGGCATTTTGCCGCAATTTCTTTTAAACGTTGTGTTTGTTTTTCATCTAGATTTCCAATAAACTTTAGTTTTTTCTTTAAATGATCAAAACGAGTTGGTTTATTTACAGCAATATCTAAGTCGTCACTATGTTTTTTAGAATACGTAATGTATACAAAGACTTCCTGTAAGTCCCATTTTTTTTGGGCTGCATACATTTTTAAGGTCATTACAGTACAAGCAGCTAAACCTGCGCTTAAAAAATCATACGGAGAAGGACCAAAATCATCACCACCAACACTTACGGGTTCATCTGCTATAAATGAGTGTTTTTTAGTCTGAATTGAAGTTGTAAAATTGTCTTCTAATAAGTTTAAATGACCTACTAATTGCTCACCTTCGGTAGAAATCATGTTGTTCTCTTCAGGCTCAAAATAGCGTTCCACCCAAGTGCCTATCATATTACCAACATAGATGCTGTCTTTTGGTTTTGATAATAAATGATCTGCATCATCTAAACTAACAAAACTCTTTGGGTGCATGGCATTATGATAAATCTCATGCGCATTTTCTATACCCACAACGTTATCAAAAGGAGCGTGCATTACCAAGATGGGTTTGCGCAAGTCTTTAATAATTTTTGGTAAATCGGTTTTGCCAAAATCGTTTACAAAATCTTGATTTATTTTAAAAGGACGACCTCCAATTTTTACTTCTACATCTCCTTTTTCTGGAATTTTTTCTATTCCGTGAGAGAATAAATGAGTTACGTGCCCAACAGTGGCAGGTGCGCCAACAGTAGCAACAGCTTTTATGTTTTTTAATTTTGAAGCCGCCACAATAACAGCTGCACCTCCTAACGAATGACCAACTAATAACGATGGAGCTTTGTAGTTTTTTTCTAAAAAAGCATTTACCGCTAACAAATCTTCTACATTGGCAGAAAAATGACTTTCAGCAAACTCGCCTTCGCTTCTTCCTAATCCTGTAAAATCGAAACGTAAAACGCCAAAACCATGATTAGACAAAGAACGACTGATGTTTTTTACCGCGTTAAAATTACTGTTGCAAGAAAAACAATGTGCAAAAATGGCAAATTGATTTGGTTTTTCATTTGCAGGTAATTCTAAATACGCTTGTAATTTTAAGCCTTTTTTGTTTCCGATTTCTAATTTAACTGTATTCATTTTTTTTTGATTTTTTAGGTAGTCGGAATAAAGTGAGGTGCTTTACGTTTGTTTAAATTTTTGGAATAAAAATTTTTAGCTTGTATTAATTCCATGCCAATTGCTTTCTTTCTGCCCAATAAGCATCAGGCGAAATTTTAAACGAATTTAAAGTTTCAATTTCTTCAGAAGAAAGCATAAAAGAATTCAGTTTTAAATTCTCTTTTAATTGTGATATGCTGCTTGCACCGCTTAAAACGGTTGCATTAGAAACGGTTTGCTCGCAATATTTTAAAGAAATGGCGTCTACACCAACATTGTGTTGTTTGGCTAACTCTTTTAATGTTGCATACATTTTGGCATAATGAGGATATTTTTTATTACTAAAAATCCTTCCATTAGCCAACGCTTCTTTAATTACAATCGATTTATTTTGTAGGTTTAACTCATCTAAAATTTCTAATAAACTTTGGTCTAAAAAATTATAGGTTACTTGAAATACATTAAAAAGTGGTTCTCCATCAACCAAAACATTTAACCCTTTTTTAATCACTTCAACCTGATTTGTTCCTGTTGTCGTTAATCCTATTTTTAGGTGGTGTTCTGTTTTTAAGTAAGCTAAATATTCTAAGACTTCTTTATTTTCTAAAACTCCGGTTTCTAAGGTCGCAGAATGAATTTGATACACTTTTAAATAGGGTAGTAGTTGTTTAGAAAATTTCCATTGCTCTTTTAATTTTGCTAAACTGTGTTCTTTTACTTCGTGCACTGTTGCGTTTGCATTAAAATTTGCAGTGTACGTATACCCCCATTTTGTACCAATTTTTATAGAAGTATTATTTTTGGTTTGCAACCATTCTAAGACTAATTCTTCTGCCAAACCATAACCTGGAGCCGTATCAAAATAACGGATTCCTAAATTATAAGCTTCTTCTAAAACGGCAAAACTTTGCTTTCTAAATTCAGCTAAGTTGGAGTTGTCACAACTTTCTGTTCGTACATTAATGTATTGAGGTCTGCCTAAAGCAGCGGTTCCTAATCCTAATTGCATATTTTTTGTTTTTTTAGATTTTTCAGGTTTTAAAAACTTGAAAGGTCTTTTACTAAATTTTTATTTTATGAACTACAAGACAACATAGAGCAACCCACTTTGTTTCTTGCCCATTCTGGTCTTTTTGCAAACCATTTTTCGTTTTCTGGTTGTTCTGCGTATGGTTTTTTTAAGAGCTGAAATAATTCATCAATTAAAGCGTAATTACCTTTATCTGCTTCATCAATTGCCAATTGAGACATATAATTACGCAACACATATTTAGGATTTACTAAATCCATTTGTGTTTTTCTTTCTTCGGATGAATTGCGTTCTAAGGCAAGTCTATTCGTATATTTTTTAAACCAAGTTGTCCATTTGTTTTTAACTTCATCAGAAACGTTTTCAGCATCGTAAAAAGCTTCTTTTATCAATTCTAAGCCCGATTTTTCATCTGTAAAATTACTTAAATTTCTAAAGAAAATGGTCATGTCGGTTTCTACCAATTGCAAATTGTCTTCTAATTCTTGTATCACTTTTACATCTTCTTCATCTGAAACAACCAATCCTAATTTAGATTTCATCATTTGTAAAGATTGCTTTTCAAAATCGACTTTATATTGCTCTAAAATGGTATTTAGTGGTTCTACTTCTTCAATAATTGGATACAGAGTATTTGCCAATTGATACAAATTCCACAAACCAATATTTGGTTGATTTCCGTAACGGTAGCGTTTGTGTTGCCTATCGGTTGTGTTGGGAGTCCAGCCAAAATCGAACCCTTCTAACCAGCCATAAGGTCCGTAATCTATGGTTAAACCCAAAATAGACATATTATCTGTATTCATCACTCCGTGTACAAAACCCACGCGTTGCCAATCGATAATCATTTTTAAAGTTCGTTCTGAAACTTCTTTAAAAAAATTGATATAACTTTCTTTGCATGGTTTTCCTAAATGAGCAAAATGATGTTTAATGGTATAATTTACGAGTTTCTTTAAGTTTTTTATATCTTTTCTGGCAGCTAAAATTTCGAAATTACCAAAACGTAAAAAACTAGGAGAAATTCTAGAAACAATGGCTCCTTTTTCATACGCCGGATTTCCATCGTACAAAACATCACGTAAAACGTTATCACCAGATAAACTTAAAGACAAAGATCTTGTAGTGGGTACGTTTAAATGGAACATGGCTTCTGCACATAAATATTCTCTTATAGAAGAACGCAAAACCGCCAAACCATCTGCAGTTCTAGAATACGGAGTTTCGCCGGCGCCTTTTAATTGTACTTTCCAGTTTTTATTTTGATGCTCTATTTCAAACAAATTAATAGCTCTTCCGTCTCCTAATTGTCCTGCCCAATTTCCAAATTGATGTCCGCCATAACACATTGCATACGGTGTTGTATTTGGGTAAATTTCATTACCAGTAACAATGTTTCTAAAAAAATCTGATTTTAATGCGTTGTCAGAAATATGTAAAGCATCTGCCATTTCTGGCGAAACATGTATTACTTCTGGTTTTGATGTTTTCTTTGGTTTTACATATGAGAAAGCGGCATTTTCTACTTGCCTTCTCGAATTTTCTAAATTAGAATCAGAAGGCAATGCTGTAGTAAACGTATTTTTTATGTTTAATTTCATGCTAATTTATCTGCGTGTAATTTTCTCAATTTAGTCAATTTTGGGGCAATTACAAAACTACAATAACCTTGTTGCGAATTTTGTCTATAGTAATTTTGATGTTCCTCTTCGGCTTCGTAAAAAATGTTTAACGCACTAATTTCTGTAACAATTTTAGCATCATAATAAGGTTGTATTTGTTTTACAACTTCCTCGGCAATTTTCTGTTGAATTTCATCTTGATAATAAATTACAGATCTGTATTGCGTTCCTTTATCTGCTCCTTGTCTATTTAAAGTTGTAGGGTCGTGCGTAGTCATAAAAATGACTAAAATATCTTGATAAGAAATGATATCTGCATTAAAAGTTACCTGAATTACTTCTGCGTGTCCTGTTAAACCAGAGCAAATTTCTCTATACGTTGGTTTGCCAGGAGCGTTACCGCCAGAATAACCAGAAACTACTTTTTCTACGCCTTTTACTTCTAAAAATACAGCTTCTGTACACCAAAAACATCCACCTCCTAAAGTGGCGATTTGTAAATTTTTATTCATTTTATTTCTTTTTGTCATTTCAAAGCGATAAAAAATCTTGTAGATTTTGAGATTCCTCCTCGTTCCTTATTCGGAATGACATTGGTTTTTTTGTTAAGTTATTTTTTATCTAAAATCATCGATTCAGAATTAATACAATAACGCAATCCGCTTGGCTCTGGACCATCAGGAAAAACATGCCCTAAATGTGCGTCGCAAGTATTGCACATTACTTCAACTCGAATCATTCCAAAAGAAATATCTTTATGATATTTAATGGCGTTTTCTTTAATTGGTTGCGTAAAGCTTGGCCAACCAGAACTAGAATCAAACTTTATAGTAGAATCGAATAAAGGAGTGTTGCAACAAACACAATTGTACTGGCCTTCATCATAAATACTACATAAATCTCCTGTATGTGGTCTTTCTGTACCTTTATGTCTGGTAATTCTAAATTGTTCTGCTGTTAACTGTGCTCTCCATTCTTTTTCAGATTTTTCAACTCTTTTATCTGGAGTTGGGTTTCCTTTTACACTAAAATTGATAATTTCTTTCCAAGTAAGCATATTTATTTCTTTTCTAAGTTAATAATTTTATCTCTTTTTTTGACGTAAAAAAACTTGTAATCTTACAGGTAATTCATGCTAAAAAACGGATGAAAATGTTTTAATAAATTTATGACGAATATAGATGAGAAACTTAAGATACTATAGTTTGCCGCTGTTTTTTTACCATACTGATTGTGTTTGTTATATGTTTTTTTAAAAATTATCAAATTAAATTGGATAAATTTTGATTTTTGGAGGTGTGTTATTTGTCTAACATAGAGATCATTTAAAAGATTTTAAAACTAAATTTTTAAGTCTTTTTTATTATTAGAATTAGAAAATGTAAATTAAATTAGAATCATGTTTAAGTATCTATTACGGGGGTTTTGATTGTTTTTTTATTAAATTTAGTAGCATTATTATGTGTGATGTAAGTGTTTTTTTGCGGGTAATGTTTAATTAACTTTAATTTAACACACTTAAATTAATTAGTTATATTTGCCCTAAAATTACTATATATGTTGGGCAAAAAATTACAATTAATTTATTTTAAAAAAGCTTTTCTGTTTACAAAAGTTTTAATTCTTTTTCTTTTATTTTCTTCACAAGTACACTCGCAAAATGTAGCAATAAACGAAGTTATGTCTTCTAATGATGTTACTTTAGCTGATGAAGATGGAGAATTTAATGATTGGATAGAGATTTATAATTATGGTACAACAGCCGTAAATATCGGAGGTTATGGTTTAACTGATGATGCTTCAGATCCATATCAATGGGTTTTTCCTACTTATACACTTGAACCACAAGAATTCCTATTAATTTGGGCGTCTGGTAAAGATAAAACGATTCCTAGTCAACCGTTACATGCTAATTTTAAAATTAGCTCAGGAGGAGAAACGATTATTCTTACAAACTCTGGTGGAACAGAGATAAATAATGTTCCTGCTATAGCGATAGCTACAGATGTTTCTTATGGTAGACAACCAGATGGAACAGGTTCTTGGGAGTTTTTTAATACACCTACACCAAAACTAAGTAATACAGGTACGGTGAATGCAGCTACAGAAAAAATTGCTATAAATGAGGTTATGAGCTCAAATGATGCTACTATAGCAGATGAAGATGGTGATTTTAATGATTGGGTAGAACTTTATAACTACGGAACAACATCTGTAAATTTAGAAGGTTATGGTTTGTCTGATGATAATGGCGAGTCTTTTAAATGGACTTTCCCTTCTATAACAATAGATCCAAATCAATATATTTTAGTTTGGGCTTCAGATAAAGATATATCAGTTGCTAATGAACCTTTGCATGCAAATTTCAAAATAAGTTCAGGTGGAGAGTCAATATTTTTAAAGAATCCATCGGGTGCTTTAGTAAGTGGTTCGCCTTCTGTAGTTTTAGATGTAGATGTTTCTTATGGGAGACAACCAGACGGAACTGGAGATTGGTTGTATTTTGATGAACCAACACCTTTAGCCTCAAATACGAGTTCTGGTTTAACAGAGATAATTAAACCACCTGTGTTTTCTCATGCTTCAGGGTTGTTTTCAGAGCCTTTTAATTTATCACTTACAGCAGAAAATGAGGGTGCTGTTATAATTTATACTTTAGATGGTTCGGAACCAGATATCAATAATTTAAATGGATCTAGTTTTCAATATAAAAACGATTATCCTTACGATATAGGTGAAAGTTTTGGTGAAATGTTAAATCAAAGTTATCAATCTTTTTCATACACTGGTCCAATTGAGATAAGAGATAGATCTAATGACGAAGATGTTTTAGCAAGAAAAAATACAGTTTCTGCTGATATTTATATTCCGCCAGTAAAGGTGAGAAAAGCTACAGTTTTAAGAGCTAAAGCTTTTTTAAATGGGAAAGGTTCTAGAACTAGAACAAGAAATTATTTTATTTGGCCAGAAGGAAACCCTTATGACGTTCCTGTGATATCTTTAACTACATTCGAAGAGAATTTATTTGGTTACGAAAAAGGTATCTATACGTCAGGTAAAACTTTTGACGATTGGAGAACTGCAGAACCAAATGGTAATCAGCCAGGTAATGCACAATTTAGTAATTATGGGCAAGATGGAAGAGAGTGGGAACGCGAAGTGCATGTTCAAGTATTTAACGAAAATTTAGAATCTATCTTAAATCAAGATGCAGGTATAAGAATTCATGGTAACACTTCAAGAGCAGATATTATTAAAAACTTAAGAATTTATGCAAGGAGTGAATATGATGAAGATAATGAGTTTGAGTTAGATGTTTTTGATCAACAAATACCAGACTCTCCAGTACCTTATAATAATACATTTAAAAGATTAATGCTTCGTGGAAATGGTAGTGGTGGTCAAATAGCCAATGATATGGTTTTTAGTAGGCTCATGCAACCATTCTTTAATGGTATTATGAGAATAAAAACAGCAGTGAATTTTATTAATGGTGAGTATTTTGGAATTACAGCTATTAGAGATCGTTTTGATGTAAACCATATAGCTAATAATTTTGGTTTAGATAGTGATAATGTATCTATCGTAAGTTGTGTTGGGTCTTGTGTATTACAAGATGGACCAGACGATCGTGATAGCAATCCTGAAAGGGTGTTACGATATTTATTTAAAGATTTAAAACATGATGATTTAAAGTCTGATGTTGAATACCAAAAAGTAGCAGACATTTTAGATATAGATTCATATATAGATCATATTGCTCTAGAGACCTTTTCTGAAGGAGATAGTTATGAAATTAAATTTTGGAGGGCAACAAATCCTGTAAATGACGAATTTGGAGATGGTAAGTTTCGCGTTTATACTCAAGATTTTGAAGCAGCAATGATTAGTCGTTTGAATTGGTTAGAAGATTTTTCTGGAAATTCTAGCAGTTGGCAACGTAATATATTTTCAAATCTAATTGATAATGAAGGTTTTAAGGTTAAATTTATCAATCGTACAGCAGATTTATTAAACACAGCATTTGTTAAAGAGAGATTTGATGCTATTGTAAATGAAACTTTTGATGTAGTAGCACCACTTTTAGAAGAAGATAGAAATCGTTCTCCAAGATTAAGATTCTATGAAGATGGCGATAAAGTTAAACTTTTAGATTGGATTCAAGAAAGGCCAGCTATTTTTAGAGATCAAATAAATGAGCTATTTGAAATTGATAAAACTATAAATTTAGATTTAAATGTTTCTAATCCAAATGCAGGTTATATTACATTAAATACTATCAATATAAACTCAACAACACCTGGTGTTAATGACAAACCTTATCCTTGGTCTGGTGTTTATTTTGATAATATACCAGTAACTTTAGAAGCTAACCCAATGCCAGGATATACTTTTTCTCATTGGTCTGGAGATGCTAGTGGTAATAGCAGTAAAATTACAATTACACCTACAGATGATTTACAAATAAGTGCAATTTTTACACCAGATGAAGATTATTCTCATTTGCTTTACTTTTGGCTTTTTGATGATAATATTACAAACGACACACCTTTAGAAAGTTTAAATTCTACTTATTCTAGAAATGATTTAACAGCAATGATGAACTATAATTCATCATTATCAGGGTATCCTTTTGACGCTAATAATGCAGATTGGAGAAAAGCATCTTTAGAAAGAACTAATAAACCAGTAGCAATTAATTATCAAACTATTGCAAATGATAATATTGCTTATGCACCAGAAATGATGAAAGGTTTGCAAATAAAACAACCTTTTAAATCTGGTAGTTTAGAGAATAATTTTGAATTAGATTTTTCTACTGTTGGTTATGAAGATATTAAAATTTCATTGGCAATTAATTCTGATGGAGCTGCAAATACTATAATTGCTGAATACTGGAATGGATCAAATTGGGTTTCTACTAATATTATTAATGGTACACAATCTATAGTTTCAGATTATGAACTAAAAGAATTTGACTTTTCTAATGTTTCTTTAGCTGATGAAAATGAAGCTTTTAAAGTTAGATTTAGATTTAACGGTACAGATATGACTGAAGATGCTGACAAAAAAGTAATTTTTAATAATGTAGCCATTAGTGCAGTTGATAAAAATGTATTATCTGCAGATGAATTTATAAAAGAAAAGCAAAACATAATGGTTTATCCTAATCCTGCAAAAGATAAGATTAAAATATTTTCAAATACTACTATCAAAAATGTTTTAGTATATAATGTTCTTGGTAAATTGGTTTATAAATCAGAAAAATTAAACAATTCTACTGTTGATTTAAGTAACTTTTCTAAAGGTATTTATTTTGTAAAAGTTTTTTCTGACGGATCTTCTACAACTAAAAGAATCGTAAAAGAATAATTTTAATTAATCTCCTTAATTCTAGTAGTTAACAATAATTAATGAATAAAGCACTTGTTCTTTTTATAAATAAATTTCATCCAATTTCATTGGATGAAATGAACAGTGTTGCTTTAATGAAAAGGACAGATACTAAATATGTAATTAATATTTCTTCTTTATCTAAAGTTCTAGAAAAACTGTCTGAAACGTATAAAGTTTTAGAAATTAAAGAGCAAAGAATTATGAATTATTCTTCTTTGTATTTAGATACTAAAGAGTTTAAGTTCTATCACGATCATCATAATGGAATTGTGAATAGAACAAAAATAAGACAACGTAAATATGTAGATTCCGATTTAACTTTTCTAGAGATAAAAAAGAAAAACGGAAAAGGAGAAACCAATAAATTTAGAATTAAGATTAACGATTTTGAAACTAAATTGTCTGATAAATCTAAAAAGTTTATATCAGAAATTACCAATGAAGATTATAATTTACAAACCAGTTTATGGAATAGTTTTAATAGAATAACGCTTGTAAATTTAAAAGAGAACGAAAGAGTTACTATAGACTTTAATTTAACATACACTGTTGATGATAAAGAAAAAAAATACAGTAACCTAGCCGTAATAGAATTAAAGCAAAGCAGATTTGATAGAAAATCCCTCGTTGTTAAAGTGCTTAAAAGTATTGGTCACAATCCTTACAGTATAAGTAAGTATTGTATTGGTGTAGCTAACCTTTATCAAAATTTAAAACACAATATATTTAAACCTAAATTATTAAAAATAAATAATATATAATTAGTATGGATTTTTTTAACATTCCTTTATTTGATGACGATTTTTTTAAATTGGCATCAATTTTTTTAATGAATTTATTTTTTTTAACACTTATCATTAGATGGCTTTATTACAGTTCTAGCGGAAGAAAAGATTACTTGTTTACATTTTATATGATAAGTATTATAGTTTTCTTTTTATGTTTTACTCTTAAAAAGTATAAAGTAGATATTGGTATAGCACTTGGTCTTTTTGCAATTTTTGGTATTATTCGCTATAGAACAGAATCGATACCAATTAAAGAAATGACCTATTTGTTTGTTGTAATAGGGGTTTCTTTAATGAATTCTTTTGTAAATAAAAAGATGAGTTATCTCGAAATTATTTTTGCCAATTCTGCAATAGTTTTTGCTATTATAATTATAGAAAAAGTTTGGCATTTAAAACATGAAATCACAAAAAAAATTAACTACGAAAAGATAGAGAATATAAAACCCGAAAACTATAATTTTCTTATTTCTGATTTAGAAAACAGAACAGGTCTTGTAATTAATAAAGCTATTATTGAAGATGTAGACTTCTTAAAAGACAGTGCAACTGTTACTATTTTTTATAATAATCAAGTAGTAAAAAAATTAAAATGATAAGAATGACAAAAAATAGTTTTCAAACATTATTTTGTTTACTCTTAGTATCTAATGTGGCATTTTCTCAAGTAGATACTTCAGATTTTGCAATATGGAGTTCTGTTGGTATTGATTATTCTCCTATTAAAAAACTAAAAATTGGTGTAGAAGAAAGTCTAAGATTAAAAGAAGATGCAACAGTAACCGATGAATACTTTACAGAAATAAGCTTGCAATACGAAGTTTTTAAAAATTTTGAAATTGGTGGAGGAGTAAGGTTTATTAAAGAGAATGATAATGTAGGTAAAAAGCAAGGTTATGAAAGTCATTTTAGATTTAATTTTGATGCTAGTTACAAATATGATATTGAAAGATTTACTCTGTCACATAGAATACGCTACCAAAATAAAAAAGAATTAAATCTTCCTGTTGATGAAGAAAATGTGCTAAAAGAAACAATAAGGTTTAAAACAGGTATAGAATATAACATACGTAAATGGCCTTTAGATCCTAGTTTTTCTTTAGAACTCTTTAGCGGAATAGAAGAAGATGTTCAACTAATTAGAGATTTAAGTTTAGATAAGTTTAGAGTAACTTTTGGAACTGATTATAAATTTAGAAAAATTGGAAAATTTGGTGTATTTTATCGTTACGAAGAAAGTATCATAAAATATTTTAAGAACGAAACCTTGCATGTTCTAGGGCTTAAATATACTTATTCCATCAATTAAGCTTAACCTCGCTTTACAGTCTTAAAAAGTGTTTTAATCTTCAAAGTATTTGTTTTAATTATATTTAAATAAATACTTTAATTTTTTATTAAAGGATTAAAAGTTATCTCAGTTCTTAAATCAAAACATAATAAAAAACCCTTCAAAGCAATTTGCATGAAGGGGTTTTTATTATTTAATAGTTCATAAACCATAAAATAAAGACTGATTTATAACTAATAGATCAAGTAATAATCTATAAAGGTTACTGTTTTGTTACTCAATACTAGGTTGCTTAATATTAGCTGGCCACTCTTTTAGTGCATCTTTAATTGCAGTAGTTACTTCATGATCATCTTTTATATACCAATCTACATTTTTGTATGTAATAGTTCCGTCACTAGAATAATGAAAAAATACAATTGCATTTACATAAGGATATTTTGCATTAAAATTCTTAAAAGTATCTTTAAACCATTTTGCTCTACTTCCTCCAGGTTTTAAACTACCAAATTCAGCAATCATTATTGGCTTATAGAAAGCTGCTAATTGGTTATAGAAATTACCAAAAATTTCTTCAAAAGTCCACCAATCGCTCCAACTGGTACTTGTACCATAATTTAATGCTCCTGTAGCAACAATATCTACATAATCAGTTCCTGGGTAATATTCCTGGAATTTTCCGTAGGATAAATGCGGACTCCAAACCCAAATAATATTTGTAGCTCCAACAGTATCAAAAACATCTTTTACATGTTTAAATGCCGCAACATATTCTGCTGGGTCATTATTTTGTGGTCCCCAAGGATATCTATAAGGGTCATTCATTTCGTGTCCTACTCTTAAATAAATAGGATAACCAACTTTAGCTGCCTCTGTAGCCCATTCTTTTAAATAAGAATCATAATCTCCATTAGCAACAGATGCAAGCCCATGACTGTTTCTTTGCTCTAAATCTTTAATTTTAGGAAAATTTTCTTGTGTAAATTTTTCTAACCAAGGCTCCCAAGTAATCATTGGCACAGATCCAATTCTAACAATGGCATCAACATCATTTTTAGGGAATTCATAAGTTTGCCCTTCTCCCCAAGCTTTGTAGATGTGAATAATAGGAAACGTTAACGCTAATGAATCTTCTAAATTAATAATGTTTTCATAAGAGCCTTCTTTACTATCGTCTGATGCTCCAAAAAGAATTTTTTTGGTTTTTAGAAGTGCAAACTTATTATTTCTTTGGTCGTTAAACCAAGCCAACTTTTTTTCTCTATTTTTTTCTCTTTTTCCTAAAATATTATCGTGCTCAAAGTCTTTAACCATATTACCTGCGTTTTCTAGAAACCCGGCTAAAGGACCTTTAGAGCTTTTACTAACAGCCGATAAGCCATAAATTATAAAATAACCTATTACTATTGCAAGGACTACATTAAAAAGTCTTTTATATTTTTTACCAAATGATGACATAATTATATTTGATTTATAATGATTTTAAAACCTTTATCTTTTCTGATTTTTTGGTCTAAAAACTATTGATTTTTTATTCTTTAATTTTAATTTTTTTATCTGATGTTATGATCATATTGCTCCAAGCATTTTCTGCTTTAATATTTAAAGATTTATATGCGGCTACAATACCTCCTATAAACTGTATAAAGGCAATCATAGCAAAACCTATCATAGCCCAAGTTTTTTCGGCAGTAAGAATCAATTCAGTTTCTGGAGTGTAATATCTTCTTTCAATATAAACTCCTATCAAAATAAATATAAATATTATACAGTATAAAATTAATGGTTTTACAAACGGACTCATAAAACCTTTTACAGCTACTTTTGCTGTTGGAATATATGGAACTTTTTTGTTAATTAAAGACAAATAGAATGCATACGTAAAAACTGGCCAACAAGAATATTTTAAAACCATTCCTCTCCATTGAACGCCTTGTTCGGTTTTTTTATCACACATAAAACGTTGTGCATGTGCGTATATTAAAGTTGCAATTAACACAATTGGACTGCCAAGTATTAAAAATTCAGTAAAATCCATACTTGCAGGACCTATTTTTGTGGTGAAAAATAATAAAGGAACAAAAATAAAAAAAGCCGTCATTGGCCCAACTAAATAATAAGTTCCTATTGAAAAATAGGATACTTTTTGCCAAAAAGTTAATGTTTTTGATGCTTTTGGAAATTCATCAAATAACATTTCAAATACACCTCTAGCCCATTTTAATTGTTGTTTACAAAATGAAGTAAAATCTTCTGGAACTAAACCACGACTAACAATTACAGGATTGTAAACAGATTTCCATCCTTTTGAATGAATTCTAATAGAAGTATTTAAATCTTCTGATAAACCTTTTGCATGACCTCCAATACTTTCTAAAGCCTTTCTTCTAAAAGTGCAATTTGCACCAATAGCAACTGCGCCTCCATAACCAAATAAACCCATTTGTGTAGGTCCGTAAAAAGCATATGTTTGTTCTGCAGCTCCTTGCGCAGTAAAAGAACGATACATGTTATAATAACCTTGACTTACCTGTACAAATCCTACTTTTTCATCTTGAAAGAAACCTAATGTTTGATCTAAAAAATTAGGAAAAACAATATGATCTGGATCTAAAACTAAAATAAAATCTTCATTCGTTATTTTTAAAGCTTCGTTAATTTTACCAGCTTTTGCACCTGGTATATTTGGTAAATCTAACCATACAACTCCATGTTCTTCTGCTAATTCTTTAAAAGCAAGATCACCAGTATCATCTAGCAAATAAGTTGTATGAGGATAATTTAAGTTTTTAAGTGCTTTAAATGTGTTTTCGAACATTGATAAAGGTTCGCCAGGAGAAGAGGTTGTAAAAACGGCAACGCTTAAGTCTTTTTCAGGAACGGGTACTTCTTTTGGTTTTTGTATGCGTAAATAATTAATCCAGATTAAAGCAATCCTTATGTTTCCATAGCCAAAAAAAAGAGTTAAAATAATGAATAAAGGAAGGTTCTCTATATGTTCTGCTCTAAACCACCATTCCATTAAATTAAACATGCTAATTAACCCTGCAAGTGTTAGGCCTAAAAAGATAGCTTTATCAAGGCTCGTTACTTTTTTTGCCTCCTTAAATACCCATAAATCATTTCGTAATTTTGAATTCATTAAATGTTAAAATTTAATCCTAAGTTAATATTTTCTCTTTTGTAGAAAAAAGTTTCTTGATTTGTATACGTAATTTTTGCATTAAAACGATTTGAAAAACTGTAATTAATAATTCCTGTAAGTTCTACAGGTGTAAAAGTTTCATCGTAAAATCCGCCAATTTCTATACTAGTTGCAGTTACTTGAAGGGGGTAAGGGTTTCTTATCGTAGCTTTAAAACCATAATTGGCTTTTGCTTCTAATGATAATTTTTTGGTTGGTTTATAATTGACTATAAATAAACCAGAATGAATTTGTTGTTCTTTTGGGGTAAAGTAAGGATTATAAACCCCTACACCTTGATTGTCATAGATAAATAAAATGTCTTTTGAGTCTGTGTAATTATAGCTATATCCTAATTGAAAATTAAAATTTCTAAATTTAATAGGTTGAGATAAAATCCAAGCACCAATAGATTCAATGGTATTGTCATTTTTATAAAATTGTTGATTATAGCCAGCATTTAATAATAATAGTTTATTACTATAATTTATTTCGCCAAAAACATCTTGTTTCGTTAAATTAAATGCAGTGCTTGCAATGGTACTTAGTACGCTGTTTTTAGAATATCCAACATTTAATGATACATTTTTAGTTATTTTTTTGATGAAACTAATGTCACCAATCCAATCTACTTTTTCAGAAAGGTTTTTATAAATACCTCCAGTTATATTTGCTGTAAGTTTTAAATTATCAAAATAAAATTGATTACTTATTTTAAGTATAACAGCTTGTTCTTTTTCTGGAGAGAAATTATAGGTTGATAATTCTAATTTAGGATTTAGAAACCTAGATTCATAGTGACCTATTGCTATATGATATGCAAAAAAATCTAAAGGTTGAGAATCTGTATGGTATTCAAAATTGGTATTTATATAATAGATTGTTAACTCATCTATTTGCGCAGTTAAACTTTTAGTAATTTCTGTGTCAGGATAGATTTCTTTAATTCTAGCAATTTTTTTCTGTGAATTCTTAATGTCTCCTTTCCAAAAACTAATATTTGCTTGCATCAATAAAAATTCAGCATTTTTAGAATCATTAGTTATAAATTTTGATAAAATAGACTCTACTTTTTTTATTTTTCCTGTTTCGTAAAGAAATCTAGCATAATCTAGTTGAAGGTCTTTATTTAAAGGAGCTATTGAAATTGCTTTTTTAAATTTTTCTTCGGCTTGTGTTTTATCATTGTTTAAAGACAGTACTTGTGCATAAAGCCAATTTATAGTCAGGTTTTCAGAAAATTGTTGGTAATTGGTTGATAAAAATGAAGCTGCTTTATCATATTCTTTTTTGGTAATATAATCCTTCGCCTTTTTTAATAATTCTTGTTCTGTATTTGTAGTATTTCCTTTCTGATTATCAGCATTAAGAGGCTTTTCTTGTGAAAAGGAATGTAGGTTGTATAAAAAAAATAAGCAAATACAAGTGTTTTTAAGCAATAATAAAAAAGTATTAGCGATTTTTAAATTCATCATTTTTATTTTTTTTTATGTATATCTTTAAGGTGTGAAATTGATAACATAAAAAGGATATTATTTTTTATAAAAAAAAACAAATATATTGTTTTTATTTAGATAGCACTTTTATTTATGCAACAGTTTTCTTTGCTTATGGGGGAGAGATTTTATATAGGTTTGTAAAATGAAACTTGCTCAAGCATTTTACTTGAGCAGTGTTTTTTTATAAACTTATATATTAAAAATAATTTTCAATTTATATTTTAGGAGCGATTATATCGCGTTTATTGATCCAAATTCTTTCCAAACATCAGTAGCTTTGTAAGTTGTTATAGAAGCAGAAGGTACTTTTAAATTCATATTACTCATGGTAACATATTCAAAAACATTAGCTTCTATAGTTAAAGGAGTAACTATGTCTACAGTTACATTTTTTAAACTACCACAATTGTAAAAAGCGCTATTTCCAATACTTGTTATACTATTTGGTATATTAACATCTGTTAAACTTGTACATTGATAAAAAGTTTGTTCAGAAATACTTGTTACAGTATTTGGGATACTAAAATTAGTTAAACTATTACATAGACCAAAAGCAGTTTTTCCTATAGCTGTTAAATTATCTGGAAGATTAATTACACTTAAGCTACTACAATTATAAAAAGTGTTTTCAGGCAAAGAAGTAACTCCATTAGGAATCGTTATTTCGCTAATGCTATTACAACCACCAAAAGCTCCACTTTCTATACTTGTTACTCCACTAGGAATATTTATTTCTGTTAAACTACTACAATTCCAAAAAACTGTAGCTTCTATTGTTGTTAAATTACTTGGTAAATCAAAATTCTTTAAGCTAAAGCAATTACCAAAAGCACTGTCTCCTATGCTAGTTATACTGTTAGGTAAGCTAATTTCCTCTAAACTAGTACATCCATAAAAGAAAGCATTTCCAATACTTGTTACAGCACTAGGTATGGTAAAATCTTTAAGTTTTGGGCATTCATAAAACATATTGTCTGGTAAACTTGTAAAATTATTTGGAATTTCTGCCTTTGTTAAATTAACGCAGAAACCAAAAGCAGATTCACCAATACTGGTTACGGTTGCAGGGATAGTAATTTCTTTTAAAACGCTACATTCATAAAATGCAGAAGAACCAATGCTAGTTATATTGCTTGGAATTGTATAACTTTCTAAACTATTACAGGCATAAAAGGTTTCGTTAGGAATTGTTGTAAAACTACTAGGAAAAGTTACATTTGTTAAACTTACACATAAACCAAATACAGCAGTTCCCATATCTTCATTTTTTACACTATCTGGAATTGTAACATTGTTTAAACTACTGCAATCATAAAAAATAGATTTTCCAATACTTGTTACCGTATTTGGTATCGTAATATTTTCTAAACTTTTACAACTAGCAAAAATATTATCTGATAAATGAGTAGTTCCAGAAGGAATATTAATTGTTTTTAAACTTAAACAACTACCAAAAGCATCATTTCCCATACTTGTAACCGAATTAGGAATGCTAATGCTAGTTATACCTTGAGAATCATAAAAAGCAAGGTTTCCAATACTTGTAATACCACTAGGAATAGTAACACTTGTTAAGTTATAAGAATAAGCAAAACCTTCTTCTGCTATACTAGTTACAGAGTAAGTTAAATCAAATTGTTCTATGGTTTCTGGTAAATCTAAAGCGCCAGAAGGACCTGTTTCAGTGCTTTTTTCTACGGATACTTCTTTATTTTCTACATTTGTTATGGTATATTTTAATTCACCAACACTAAAAGTAGTTCCTAGAGAAGGTCCAGTAGGAGGAATCACGGTAACTGTTACTGTAGCTGTAGATGTGTCTCCGCTATTGTCTGTAATAGTATAATTAAATGTATCTGTTCCTTCAAAATCAGTTTCGGGTGTGTAATCGATTGTGTCATCAGTAGGGTCACTAGTTGTTCCTTCTTTATTCACTAAAATAGATCCACCATTATTTGAAATGCTAGAAATGATCGTAATTGAACCTGTATTTGGGCCATCTACACCAAAGTTATCATTAGTTAAAACATTAATGTTTACTGCTGTATTTATCGCTGTAGAAGCAGAGTCATCAACCGCATTTGGAGTGTTGTTAGTGTCTTCTCCTGTAGAACCTCCACATGATGTAAAAATTAAAGAAAGAATTACGAGAGCGAAAAATAGTTTTTTCATGTTTTAAATTTAGATAATTGAATTCAAAGATATTTAAAAAATACCCTTTAGCAAACTTTAAAAAAAAATAATATTTACATAATGTTTTATTAATAAAACATTATGTAAATAAATTAAAAATTTTACGACAAATTTGCAAGATAGAAAAGCAAGTTTAAATTGCTTATTTTTGTTTAAAATAGAGTTAAGATGAGTACATTATTAGTTGATGCAGAAAAATACGTTTTCGATTTATTAAATAAAAAATTACCTACTATTTATGTATATCATAATTTAGTTCACACACAAAATGTTGTAGAAAAAGCAAGTAAACTAGCTAAAAATTTAAAAGTTGATGAAATTTCTTATGAAAATTTACTTTTAGCTGCATGGTTTCATGATACTGGTTTCATAAAAGGAGTGGAAAATCATGAAGATGAAAGTGTGCGTATTCTTAAGCGTTTTTTAACTAAAAATAATGTTGATGAAACTAGAATAGAAGCCATCTCTAATATCATTTTAGCAACAAAAATGGGTTTTGAGCCTACAAATGATTTAGAAAAAATAATTATCGATGCAGATTGTGCGCATTTAGGAAGCAAAAATTTTGATAATAAAACAGCATTATTAAGAAAAGAGTGGGAAATTGCAGAAAATAAGATGTATACAGATGTAGAGTGGGCAAATACAAATCTTCAATTTTTAACCCAAGATCATCGTTTTTACACAGATTATGCATTAAAAAATTGGTCTAAAACTAAAAGTAAAAATATAGCTACACTTTTAAAAAATCAAAAAAAGGTAAAGCAAGAAAATAACAAGTTTAATCAGAAAAAAGAAGCATTAGAAATTAAAAAAAATAAAAGCGAGGTTCCAGAAAGAGGAGTTGAAACCATGTTTAGAGTTGCTTTAAAAAACCATATGACATTAAGTAATATTGCAGATACAAAAGCAAATATTTTACTTTCTGTAAATGCTATTATTATTTCTTTAGCGTTGTCTACATTATTACCAAAATTAGATAACCCATCTAATCATTATTTAATTTTACCAGCAGTAACTTTTATAGTTTTTACTGTGGCTTCTATTGTTTTATCAATTTTAGCAACAAGACCAAATATTACAGGTGGTAAATTTACAAAAGAAGATGTTGCTAATAAAAAAGTAAACCTTTTGTTCTTTGGTAATTTTCATCAAATGAAATTAAATGAATTTGAGTGGGGAATTACAGAAATGATGCAAGACAGAGATTATTTGTATAGTTCTTTAACTAAAGATTTGTACTTTTTAGGATTGGTTTTAAATAGAAAATATAAAATATTAAGAATTACATATACCGTTTTTATGATTGGTATTATAGTAAGTGTACTTGCATTTGCTGTAGCATTTAAATTACAAGATTCTGGAGTTTCTTTATAAAATTAATTCTCAATTTCTTTTATTAAATCATTAAAAGTAATGGTGTTTTTTGCATTAAAATCTTTATGATAAATAACTTCTACTCTTAATGCTTTTAAACCTGCAACACCTTGTAAATCTTCTAAAACAAGGCTTTCAACTTTACCTAATTGATTTTTAGATTGTAAGTAAGAAATGTATTTTAAATATTCTAGAGCATCTTTTTCTTGAGAATAAACAATGGCAATTTTACCAGGCACAGTTAAACGTTCATTAGTACCTTTTATATTTGCTTTGTCAATTCTTTTCTTAATAATTTCGTATCTTATATTATAAGCGCCATCAACATCAAATTGTTTTTCATCCATTCTAAATTTAATTGCCATAGAATTACTGTGAACAAGAATTAAAGAAGCAACTTGTAAATCTGCAATCATGTTTTTGCGTTCAGCAAAAGCCACGTTTTCCATCTCGCACATAGTTTGTAGTTGCCACAAACGTAAATTGTACAAATAAATATCATCAAAAGAATCTTCTTTAGTGATCGATTGACCAATATACATGTTGTATTCTACACCATCTGTTTTGTATCTTTCAAAATAATGAGGATACATTTCTTGGGCTTGAATTTGTTTTTTATCTATAAATTTAGCAAGTTTATCATTTAAAAGGTTTACGCTATTCTCATATTCTTTTCGTTTTTCATAAACAACACCTAACTCACTGTCTATTCGTTTCATATAAATATCCACTTGCTCAGAAAGTTTAATATTTATTGTTTTAATATGATTAAAAATAGGATATATTTCTCGTTTTAAAAAATCTAAAATTAATATTTCATCACCAGCATTTAATCCTTTTTTTACTTCGGATAAATATGCAGCAACTCTAAACATTAGTTCATCGTAAATAGGTAAATCTTCAGATTTACAAGCGTCTTTAAGTACGTTAATGGCTAAAGAGAGTTGTGTTATTAAATCTTCTTTAATAGCATTATTCCTTGCTTCGGATGAACCTTTAATGTCGCTTTGACCAAATAAAGGATACACATCATTAAAAATAATTTCGTCTAATTTTGCATTTTCATTCGTTTGAGAATCTACATGATATTGCTCTGCAGCTTGATAAAAACGCCATTTTACAGAACTATGTATAGAAGTGTAGTTTTCTTGAATTGTAGCCTCTAAAATATTTTGACGTTCTTCTGCAGTTCTTTTTACAGCTGCTTCAAAAACAGGGATAATGTCTTTTAATTTATTAATATTTACAGAGTTTAAGTCGTATGCTCTTGGCGATGCAATTTCTAATAAAGCTAAATCGCCATTATTAGTTGCTTTAATTGGTATTAAAATGATGCTTTTTATACCAAGTAATTTTAAATTTTGATAAAATGGATTTTTATTGGTAGATAAGCCATACTTTTCAACATCAGAAATTATAAAAGTTTCATGATCTTTAAACACTTTTTGAAGAATTCCAGAGCAAAAATAATTAGAATCACATTTAATTTCTGAGAGGTTATTTAAAATAATACTGTTTGATTTTTTTACAACAGTTTCACAAATTTTTGTATTGATATTGTCAAAAATAGAATAACCTAATTTTAAATCTTTAATACTGTAAAAGTCTCTTAAGTTATTCTGTAATTTTGGTAATAATTGTGTGTCACCTGCCAATAAATTTGCTTTTATAGATGATAACACTTCTTCTGCAGTAACATCAAATAGGTTAATTAATCCAAAACCTTTAAAAATATAGCTATTTGGTGGAAATTTTTCTTTCCATAATTCTATATTATCAAAGTTGTTTAAGAGTTCTTTAAAATCTTTATCTGTTATTGTTGGAGCATTCTCGGTTGCTTTTATATCAGAAAAATCAGCATTAAAAGTAGCTCTGTAATATTTCATTGTTCCAGTTGTATTATCTGGAATATTAAAGTAAAACGGTCTTTTTAAATCAACATTAAAGTCATACAAAAAGCTTAAAATAAATGTACAAGCCATAATGTACATGTCGTCATTTTCAAAATTACGAACATTTAATTCGTAGTTTTCGCCAGCATTTTTTAAAATATTTTTAAAACGTTCTGTAAACTTAAAAGAAGTAAAAGAAAAAGGAACGCTTGCAGCTTTTATTTCGTTTAATAATAAAGGTTCTGGAAAAAGCGGTTCTAGTAATAAATTTATTTGTTCTTTATGTTTTTCTAATAAAGATTCATCAGAAAACCCCTCAATTAGTTCGGGATTATTTTTAAAAATATTCACCATTTCTCTTGCTGATGCGTGATACGGATGGTTAGAAAATTCTTTATTTGCATATTTTTCAAACAGCACAAAAATTTTCTGAAAAGAAATATTTAGCTGTAACGGTAACTCTTTTTCTGAAACTGAATTTGGTAATACGATTTTCATGCTCATTAATTGTTGATGCAAATTTATATAAACTAATTTTTTTAGACGTAATTACATCAAATTCCTTTCAAAAAGAATTCTATTTTTGTCTAAAATAAATAGTAATTGGCACACCAGAAAAGTTATAGATTTCACGTAATTTATTTTCTATAAATCGTCTGTATGGGTCTCTAACATATTGTGGTAAGTTACAGAAAAAAGCAAATTGAGGTGTTAATGTAGGTAATTGCATACAATATTTAATTTTTACAAATTTACCTTTAGTTGCTGGTGGTGGATACATTTTTACAATCTCTAACATGGTGTCGTTAAGTTTGCTAGTAGGTATTTTTATTTTTCTATTTTGAAAAACTTCAACAGCAGTTTCTATAGCTTTAAATATTCTTTGTTTAGTAAGTGCAGATGTAAAAATAATTGGTACATCTGTAAAAGGTTCTATTTGTTTTCTAACCATTGCTTCAAAATCTCGCATTGTGTTAGTTTCTTTTTCAACTAAATCCCATTTATTTATTAAGATAACAATTCCTTTTCTGTTTTTTTCTGCTAGCCAAAAAATATTTTGATCTTGACCTTCAAAACCACGAGTTGCATCAACTACTAAAATAATAACATCAGAATATTCGATGCTTCTAACAGCACGCATTACAGAATAAAATTCTAAATCTTCTTTTACTCTCGATTTTTTACGGATTCCTGCAGTATCAACTAAATTAAAATCAAATCCAAAACGGTTATATTTTGTGTCAATAGAATCTCTGGTTGTACCAGCAATATTTGTTACAATATTTCTGTCTTCGCCAATTAAAGCATTAATAAAAGACGATTTTCCTGCATTTGGTCTACCAACTACAGCAAATCTAGGTAGTTCTTCTGCATCTAAATCAATAGGTTCTGGTTCTGGCATTTCTGCTGCTAAAGCATCTAATAAATCTCCAGTTCCGCTTCCGTTAATAGATGCAATTGTAAAGTAATCGCCTAAACCTAGATTGTAAAATTCTACAGCATCTGGTTCACGCATGGCGTTATCAACTTTATTTACCACTGTAAAAATTGGTTTTTTAACCTTGCGTAAAAGCTTTGCAACTTCAGCATCCATAGGTGTAATACCATCTTCTACATTTACAACAAAAACAATTAAATCTGCTTCATCAAGAGCAAGCTTAACTTGTTTTCTAATTTCTTCTTCAAAAATATCATCAGAACCAATAGCATATCCACCAGTATCTATAACAGAAAATTCTTTTCCATTCCAGTCAGATTTTCCATAATGTCTGTCTCTTGTAACTCCGCTAACAGAGTCTACAATTGCTTCTCTTCTTTGAACCAATCTATTAAAAAGTGTTGACTTCCCTACATTTGGTCTTCCTACAATGGCAACAATACTATTCATTTGATTTGAAATTTTTTGCAAAGATACAATTTACTAAATGAAAAATTATCGTAAATTTAAACAGTTATAAAATAGGTTTTTATGGATGAAAAATTGAATATGTTAATTGAGACAAGAAATAGTGAGGTTTTTTTAAGACCAAGATTTACAATTGATTTAGATGAAAATCGTGATAAAATACTACAAGATTTTATTAATGAATTTAAAAAAGAAGACTGTGTTTTTTTAGGAAATATAGTTGATGGGCATATTTTTATTTCTGTTTCAAAAAAAGATGAACACTTTTGGTCGCCACAATTGCATTTAGAAATTTTAGAAACATCAGAAAATAAATCTCTTTTAAAAGGATTATTTGGGCCAAAACCACATGTCTGGACACTTTTTATGTTTGTTCATTTTGTTATAGGTGTTTCTTTCTTAGGATTTGCCGCGTTACTCTACACAAACATTTCGTTAAACGAATCTGTATTCTTTCCTTTAATTATGATAATTTTCTTACCTTTAATTTGGGTTCTATTATATTTTTTAGGTAAAATAGGAAAAAATACAGGTAAAAATCAAATGAAAAAGTTACACGATTTTATGATGAAAGTAATAAATAATTAATTTTGATTGTATCCAAATCGTTTTAATTGATTTTTATCACTTCTCCAGTTTTTATTAACTTTTACATACAATTCAATAAATACTTTTTTCTCAAAGAATTGTTCTAAATCCTTTCTAGCTTCTGCGCCAACTCTTTTTAATGCAGCACCTTTATGACCAATAATAATTCCTTTTTGAGTTTCTCTTTCTACCATAATGATAGATCTAATTCTAACAATATTTTCTTCTTCAATAAAACTTTCGGTTTCTACTTCTACAGAATAGGGAATCTCTTTTTTGTAATGCATTAAGATTTTCTCTCTAATTTTCTCATTCACAAAAAAACGTTCAGGTTTATCTGTTAATTGATCCTTTGGATAAAAAGGAGGTCCTTCTGGTAATAATTCTTTAATTTTTTCGAAAACTGCTGTGATATTAAATTTTTCTAAAGCAGAAATCACAAAAACATCAGCATTAGGTACTTTTATTTTCCAGTATTCTACCTTTTCTTCAACCTCATCTTGCGTAGATTTATCAATTTTATTTAATAATAAAATAACAGGAATTTCGCTGTGAATAATCTTATTAAAGAAAGCTTCGTTTTTTAATTCTTTTTCACCAACTTCCACCATATAAATTAAAACATCGGCGTCATCTAAGGCAGATTTTACAAAATCCATCATAGAAGATTGCAATTCATAAGCAGGCTGAATGATTCCTGGAGTGTCTGAAAAAACAATTTGAAAATCATCTTCATTCACAATTCCGAGAATGCGATGCCTTGTAGTTTGCGCTTTAGGTGTTATGATTGATAGCTTTTCACCTACCAAAGCATTCATTAATGTTGATTTACCTACGTTAGGATTTCCTATAATATTTACAAAACCAGCTTTGTGAGTCATGCTGCAAAGATAAATAGATTTTATAGTTGATTAGAATTTAGAAGATTAAAAAATATTTAAAAATTAATTGATAAAAGTTTGGTAAATTGTTTTGTTAAGTTGTATATTTGCACTCGGAAATAACGTATCGAGTTTATGAATCGAAAGTTAAAAGCTAAGTCGTTATTTTTGAAATCACAACGCGGGATAGAGCAGTAGGTAGCTCGTCGGGCTCATAACCCGAAGGTCACTGGTTCGAGTCCAGTTCCCGCTACTAGTAAAGACAAGGCTTCACATTTCTGTGAAGCCTTTTTTATTTTATCAGGTACAACATAGGTACAACAAATAGCGTTTTTAAACACGCTTATTTGAACTATTACAATCTAATTTAAAGTTCTCTTTCGTTTTGTTTTTGTTCTTTGCTTTTCATTTTTTCTAAAGTTTCTAATCTTGAGCGATTACGTTGTTCTAGTCCTGCCATAAACCCACTCATAAGAGCCTTCATTTTTTTGTTATTAGAGGCACTTTTTTTCATGGACTGATATTTCTTTTTTAATCGGTCTAAATTTTCTTTTGGAGAAAAAACCGCCAAAAGATACGCTTCGTTATAATAGTCTTGATACTCTTTATTTTTTGAAAATAACCAACTCATAATTTATCGTTCTTTTTCATCTTTTTCGATGCTTTTTTCTTGCGCCTTAATCTTTGCCAATTTTGCTTTACGTTCTTGGAGTTTTGCTCTTGAATTTAAAAGTAATGACTTATGCTTTTCATAAGTGGCAATGCCTTTTTCTAACCCCTCCTTATAAGCTGAAATGTGCGGGAGTGTTAATAGTCGGTCTAAAATTTTTGGATTATAAATAGACAACATATAACCGTTATTGAATCCTTGTAATATATGTGATTTCTCTTGTTCTGGTGTCATAATTTTATTTTTTTTGTTAAACATTTGATTAATAATTCGCGATATTTTTTTCTAAATACTCGTACAGGCTAGAAACCAAATACAAAATTGTTTTACGACTTGGTTGGCTGAAAATTATTTCTTGATTATTTCTAAGCGATTGTAAACTTGTCTTTCCAATGTTTAGAATTTCTCTCGCTCGTTCTCCATTGCACCATAGCTCTTCTACTTTTTCTTTTTCTTGAACCATTTCTACAATTTCTTGTACCAAACGGTAATACGCCTCTGTTTCAAGGCAAATAACATCTAAATTCATAATTTTACTATTTATAGTTTTGTTTTTATTGCCTGAAAAATTTCAAGCAGTTTTGTAATAATAATTTCTGATATAGAAATGAATACCCACAAAAGGTTTTTAGTAATAAAAACCAATGCTTTATAGCATTGGGTTTCTATGTTTGAAAGAAATTCGTATCTATTTGAATTGGTATTATTTGTTGTCATAATTTTAAAATCTAATTCTATCAAAAACCATGACTATGATTTTTAGTAATCCATTAAAAATGCTTCCGATAATTTGAATACTCTTCTCTAAAACAACCTCTATTATTTTTACAAAACCCGTAGCAAGTGGAGATAAAATTTTTCCAATAATGGAAACACTTGTGTCAAATAATGCTTTAATGGGTTGAGGAAAAAATATACTAATAAACAGCAGGAATAATAAAATTGTAATCATAATTTGCTTCTGTTTTTTAGGGTTCTATTTTTAAAAAATGCGGTTGCTTTTAATTTCATTGGTTTATAGCTTCCATGAATGAAAAGGCATTCGTCATCTTTTAATTGTGTTCTCACTTCTTCAGGAGTCATTAAATTTCTAGAAATACGATTCATAGGTTGATTGCGTTTGAAAACCCCTTTTGCAGAATAGCTTTCGGTTTTTACACCAAGCATATCAGACACAATCCGAGAACTTTCATAACTCAATCCGCCATAAAAGAGTTTGCTATTACAGTTTTCAAAAATTATTTTTGATTTACTATTATATACAGAGGTAAGTTGCTCAAAGCTCTGTAAAATCAGGCTTAAATGAATTCTTTTCTTACGGTTAGTAGTAATGATGGTTTCAAAATTTGGAATAGCTCCAACATTCGCAAATTCATCCATAAAGCAATAAACGGCGTTACCTGTACTTTCAGTCATCAGAGATTCAAATAATTGGCGATAAAATAAATTCCAAAAACCCTTGTAATATGGCATTTTATGCTCCTCTTGAGATAAATACAAGACGGTTCTTTTGTTTCTTAAATCAGTAAAAGAAAAAGTACTCTCAGAACAAACGGTAGTCAGTGTTTCCTCGCTATAGATATAAAGAGCCGTTTTAACCGTTGCTATGATTGACTGTTTTACTTTTTGGCTTCCAGCCATAAACGAACAATACTCATCAAAATCATCCTCGTTCAAAGCAAGTTCCATCAAAGCATTAATCTCCTCATCGGCATGTCCCATTTTGTTTACGAGTCTATTTACAAAGGCAAGGCTTCTATTTTCTACTGGAATTTTAAGAACTACTCCCAAAATGAGCAGTGTTAATATAGAAATCGAAGATTGCGTCCAAAATTGGTCGCCTTTAGAGTTCTCATAGACAACACCAATTAAAGATTCTGCCATGATTTTTGCCGTGCTTTTGTTGGTTATTTTTAATAGGGGATTATGCTTTGCAGAATTAGTAGGGTTTGTTAGGTCTAAATAAATTGGCTCAAATCTTTGTTTGATTAGCCACGTTTCTGATAACTTTCTTATTTCTCCAGAAGGATCAAAAAATATAAGTGAAACATTTGAACCCCATTTTCTTAAAGCTTGATTTAACACGAATCGAGTAGATTTCCCACCACCTGTAGGACTTATTAAAATTAAATTTTTATAAGAACTATCTTGATTTAATCGTAAGTCGTTAGCTATATATACACCAGAATTAGATGGCTTTAATAATTTGCGTTGCTCCCAAAACCCACAAAATTCAGCACTTCCATGAGAGCTAACTTTCTCTGGGTTCAACAAATAATCAAAAAACGTTCTTTGGCTCATAAAAATGGGATTAAAAATTAATTACTGTTTTTCAATAGACCGTTCTTGGTCTCTATTCTTTAATTGTTCTAATTCGTATAAACGAACTTCTTTTTTTAGATTTTCTATATCAATCAAAAGCCTAGTAAATCGAAATTTCTTATTTGTTTCAGTAATGATTCCTGTGGGTTTACCATTTCTGGTATAAACAGAAAAATCTTCCTCCTTTTCAATTGATTTTAAAAAATCTTCCTTCTTTGGATATTTTTTGGCAATACTGATAAGTTTCTCTTTAATGTTTTCTAATAGACTTTTTTGTCCTCGTTTTTTAGCACGAATAGAGCCATCCGTTTCTTTCATTTTTTCAGGTAATGGTATGCCAGTTAATGTTGATTTTTTACTTTTTTCTAATTCAGGTAGATATAGCAAGCTGTGTTTTAATTCAGGGAATTTTTGCTGATATCTATTCATATCAATCTGAATTTCTTTTAGTCTTTGTTTTGATATTCTTCGAGATTTTCCATTACCAAATTGAGAAGCGGAAACCGCAAAATGTAGATGAATATTTTCTTTTTCAAAGTGAACTCTTCCAAAAGTTATAGCGGAATTAAAATTCATTAATTCTGAGAATTTTTGAGCAAAACCAAATAGTTTTTCAGTATTTAAAAAAAGTTTTTCCTTCGGATGAAAACTTAAAATGATATGCTGAACGCCAATTCGTTTCTGTTTTCCTTGTTTAATAAACTTATTATTTTGTTTAAAATCTTCGGCAACTTCTTTAGTGTTTTTTCCTAACGTATTATGTCTCAGAATGAAATTTTTTTCATTATCAAAATGTGTTTTTCCCTCATTAATATATCTGATTAATTGGGGTAAATTCGGTCGTGAAAGTGATCTACTTAGCATTTTAATCAGCATTGAGGTTAGGTATTAGATGAATAGGTTTAAAATTAATTTTAGGGCTTACATAAAGTGTGTTTACTATGTTTTCTAATTGATTAACTTGTTTAATTAATTCTGAAAATCTTCCTTCTGAAATATTTTTTTGGCTGTGAGACATGAAAACCAATTGATTTATATTATTAGAGCTTTTACGAATTAGCATTTTAGCTTCTTCAATATTTTCATTTATAGGTAAAAAAGCTTCACTTTGAATATAGGCTAAAGAGCTCTTTCTTATAAAAGTGGTCGGTTTTTCATCGTATTTTTTAGCAATATTTTTAATGGTTTCATACTCTTCATTCGAGAATAAAATCTCTATTCTTTTAGAATTATTTCGGTAAGTTTTTAAATATTCCTTTTGATAATACTTTCTATAAGATTTTCTTGCCTCCTTCCATTCTTCTAGAGTAGTAGGTTTTATGCTGAAATGCGATATGTATTGCTGAAAATTCATCATAGAAAAAAGGTTCAAAAATTATTTGAATAAAATGTTTGGTTTATTTTTATAACACAAACAATGTGTGTTAAGAAATTTTTTTAAACTAAAACGAGTGCTTCGTATACAATAATTCGTTCTGCCATAGCATTCCAAAGGTTTTCGTATTCTCCTTCAATGCGAAGTTGTTGTTGATAAGTAGGGAAACGCTTAATGTATTTAGCTGATTTTGAGTTTTTTTCTAGTAGACCTTGCCCTAAATTAGCGGTCGAATCTGCTATTTTAACAGCTTTTGCAACTGGAAATTTATTTAATAAAGCATAATTAGGTTCTCCATTCGATAGTTTTGTAAGTGCTATTACATTATTTAAAACATCTATTCCAAAAAGATTTTTAATTTCTAAACGTGTAACATTAGGACAATCTTCTAAAACATCGTGAAGTAAAGCTGTTGCTAGGTATTCGGGCTCAGAATACCCCATAGAAATTAAATGTAAGAACACATCAGATAGGTGCTTAGAATAAGCGTGCTCTCCATAGCGCTGCTCTTCTTTAGCGTGAGCCTCAAAGGCGAAGTTTCTCGCCTTATAAATGAGGTCACTATTCTTAATATGTTGATTTTTTAATTTCAAAGTGGTGTTTATTTTTCTTTGATCATTTGTTGTAATTTACCTTTGCAATCTGGACAAGTATTATATCCGTTATCTGGTATTTCAGCTTCAATTCTTTGCCAATAAGAATTAAAGTTTTGAGCATTCATTCCGACATTATTAAAAGCATTATCAAACAGTTTATTCCCACCTAAAGGGTGTACTTTAAATTGGATAAAATTGTAGTTGATTTTACCATCTTCATTTTTCATTTCTTGAAAAAATGATGCAAATTCAAAATCATTTTTTCTTTTTAAATGATTTTTATGAAGTATTGCCAAAGCAATAAATCCAATAAAGCTGTCTAGATGTTGTGAATGAAAAATGGTATTACAATTTGAAGAAACTTTAATTTCTTCTTTTTTATTTGCTAAATACCGATAAGAACAACAACATCTAAAACAAGATGGTGTATATTTTGGTATTGAAAAGAAAATTTCAGCAGTTCTGCTTTTTGCATAAAATCCAGCCCAAATAGCAGGGATCATATATTTTAAAGCGAGAATATTTCCAAAAGATTGAGCCTTAAAACTATCTGTTAAAAAAAGTGCTAAATCTGCCTCTTTGAAAATAGTATCTAATTCTGTTTCATTCATGTCATGGAAGTTTTTAGTAATTCCAAGGTATTCAGTGTCAGGGTTTATTTGAGAAACCGCTTTTCCTAAAGCATTGACTTTGTAATTACCTATATCGGTTTGATTATATCCTTGTCTTACTATGTTTGAAGCCTCTACGGTGTCAAAATCTAACACCGTTATTTTACCTATTCCTGTTCTTGCTAAAGAACAAACAAGGGAATAAGAACCACCTGCTCCTACAACTATAATATGAGTTCTTTGGAGTAATTTTATATCCACTGCTTCTATTATTCTTGAATAATCCATAATATTTAATTTAAAAGTTGCTGAATAATGTATTTGTAAAAAACTGGTATCAATACAATTAGAAAACCTAAAAGTATTATTAGAAAACAAGTAAAAATGACTTGATAAAGCTGAGAGAAATTGAAACTATCAAGAATAGTTTTATGTACTCGTTCTTCTGTTTCTTTTTTAATCTCATCTATTTTTAAAGGAATTGTTTTAGGCTCTACTTTAAAAGTGTTGTTGATTTTAATTACTGTTTTGCTTTTGTAATTATTAATCTTCTTTTTTTTTCGAGTAGACTTTTTTTTCTTTTTTGTAATTTCATTAGAGTTCGTTACTATTTCTAACTCTAATGTATCTACCGTTCCATTTTTGTTATAGGCTAATGGGATAAACTTGAATCCACCATCTTTGGCGGAAAATACCAATGGTGTTAAAAATTTTTCCACATCAATATTCTTAAATTGAGAAGCGAAATAATCTTTATCAGGCTGTGATAGCCTTCCTAAGCCATAAGGATGACTATGAATAAACCCAAGTAATTCTAGTTCTTCTTCATCCCACCATTTCTTAATAATAGGATTTAAATACCCAGTATTAAAAGTGTAACTGCTTCGTGTATTAATCGAGTTTTTGTCAAACAAAAATCGAGTAACTGTAAAATCTTTTCTAGAACCAAAGAGTAACCCGCCAGACTCAGCTGGCTTGTTACCTATGGTAGCTTTTATTTCATCAAAAGCAGATTGAGTTATTTTAAATTTTTTAGTTTCCATAACTCTTAATTTCGCATTTGAACTTGTCTGTCAATTGTAATTCCTGTGGCTATATACTTACAAGTTAAATCAGCCCATTCAGCACTTATTTGTTTAGCTCTTTGTAAATTGGTAGGCTCGCTACCCACTGTTATACAAATTCTTCTTGTTGCATCTCGCGAGGAAGATAAATAATGGCAAATTAGAGAACTATTAGGACGATCTTCATAACTAGGTTGTTGATGAATATCAATTTCAAAATGGTTGCCTACTTTGTGATAACTGAATTTAAAAATGGACCCGTTTTTAGCTACATATTTATAAACTTGATAAGTCAGTAATGTTCCTTTTGTAATTTGTTCTGAAAATTTCATATTTAGATGTTTTTATTAAATTTTAAAATAAGCGGGCATTTCAGCCCGCTGTTAAAAATTTAGATACTATTGTTCACTAAACTTTTAAAAAAATTTGGTTTATCCAACATGGAGAGTTCCTTCTCCAATGGCTTCACCACCTTTAGTAGGTCTTGTAGACATAATTCTATTTTTTTGGCACGCTTAAACATTCACATCTCGTTTTTTTGAACAGCTCAACGAGTAAAAACTGTATTATATTTTCTTTTTAAAAATTAAAATCAATAATGCTAAAATTGAACCTGCTATTCGATTGAAACTCCAAACTATTCCAGTAAAAATCATAGAGAAAAAACCTCTGTCAAAGACTGCAATGGGTGGACAAATAAAAAGCAGGATTCCTTTAAAAATTTTCTTAATGAACTTCCTCACTTTTATTGTCTTTAAAATTTTCATTAAATATTCTTGTCGCACAAAATTTTGCGTAACTACGGCATTGATAAAATGTCCCGTATTTTTGAGGAACAGGTAATTTTATATTTTGAAAAAATTCTTTATTAGAAAGAATAGCACTTGTTAATTGTTCTATCGTTGGTTTCATAATTCTATGTTTTTTGATTTGGTTTTGGAGATTAAAAAATTTAAAGGAGCGAAAAATGTTAAATATCGCTCCTGTTAGTTTTAAGAACTGATGACTAAGCAAAAAATACCAAAGCCAAGAAAAATGGCTACTTGAATAATTGTAACTAAAACGAGCTCTTTAACTGGTTCTTTACTCGTAAGTTCATGTCTGCTGTAACTTCTCATAATAGGCATATTTAAAAGTTTTTAGCTTCTTACTTTAAAAAGCTTTCAGCAAAGCTAGAGATGAAAATCAACAAAAAAAGGGCAGATGAAAAGCAGACGAAAAGCAAACTAAAAGCAAATGGGAAAGAGTTTAACTCAAACGATTTTTCTTAAAAAATTCCTCAGAAGTCATATTCCGATATCTTATAAGTTTTTTGTTGTAAATTCCTTGAAAAACGATGATATAATGATTAATGTCTTTAAGCTTTTCATAATTATTATCCTTTAATGCTTGAGGCACATCAAATTCAACATCTCCTTTCCCACCACGTCTGCTCAACATATCATGAACAGAGTGATTCAAAACCCTAAAAACAGCGTCAGTATTGAAGTCAATAAATCCTTGAATACCATGTAATTCATAAGATTCATTATTACTATTTAAAATCTTATGATTTAATTTTTCATGTATAATTTGTAATTTTTCAGGATTTAGCCATTCACTAGCCTCAGTTGTAGGAATTGGTATTCCTGAAAATTCATTAACAGAATCTTCTGAAGGTTCATGAAAATTTGGTTTAATATGATAAATGCCATTTGAATTTAATTTTTTGTCCATTAATTAGATTATATTTAAAAAATTAAAATTGTCAATAGTGCCAAATAAAGCAGTATATATAGAAGAGTTAAGAAAAAGAGTTATTTCTAAAACAAAAGAAATAGGAGGTTTTAATAAAGACGAAAATGTTTTTTTTGTAACTCCTGCAAACTTATTAATTAAGCTAGAAGAATATGATTATGACTGTTCAAAAGGTATTAAAGAGTCATATAAAATATTAGAAAGTAATATTAAAAAATGTTTTAAGAGTATTAATTATAAAGCAGTATTTGAATTTGCAGAGTTAATTGACAAAGAGACAAAGGAAAAGATAAAAAAAACAGATTTAATTATAGATTCTTGCATAATAAGCTCAGATACTTTTCAAAGGTTTAACAAAATAAATGGTACTAAAGGTTTAGACAATAAAACCTTTGATTACTTTAGTTTTTATCTAGGTTATGCAGGTTGGGGTGGTTTTCAAAATAATATAACAATTGCTGATTGCTTTATGTTAGATATGGATAGTCCTAATATAAAACTAATTTTTTCGAAGTTTGATATAAACGGTTATAAAGAGAGCTTAAAAAGTAAAGAGAAAATAAACTATAATAAAAGAGAACAAAGTGATTTTTTAGATATAGAAGATGTTGAAATAAAACCTCCTAAAATAGGGGATGTTTTAGCTGCCCAAATGGAAGAAGAGGATGAAGAAGAAAAAAATACAGCTTCAATTTATATGAAAATTTACGAAAAAAGCTTTTTAAATGAAACAGAAAAATTAAGAGTAGCTTTCAAAGAAAATCTAAGTAAAGGTAACGACCCTTTTTTTTAACCAAAAACACATTTTCTAAATTATTGAGCGCTTTAAAAATAGATGATTATTTATTTCAAGTATTAAATTTTTATTTTCAAGAGAAAGAAGATTTGAATATAAGAAGCCAAAAAATAGCATTGATTTCTGGCTTGAATTTATCTTTTATAAAAAATTATTCAAAATGTAAAGAAGACTATTTATCTCAATTAATTCTAAGAAACGATGAAGATATTTCAATGCATGCAACAATAGGGCTGTTTTTAGGAGTTTTATGTAATAAAGCAAAGGAATCATCAATTTTAAGCAGTCTCGTTCAAATTAAGCGTATTCAAAACACTATATTGGAGATGCTAAATTATCTGATTGTTCAATTGAAAACTGGTTATCAAACAGAAAGAGCTCCTATGCTTTTAAAACACTTTAATGATCATTTTAAATGGTTTTTACCCGATGTAATAGATGATGAATATTTTTCAATATCAATACCATTCAATAATATAAAATTTTGTTGTTATGGTGAAAACTTTTATAACGAGGGGGTAGTAAATACAAAAAATATAAAAATCGATAGTGATTTAAAATACATTTTTTCTTTAACAAATAAAAAAATAATTAATAATTCAAAAAAGAGTAAAGGAGTATACTTTTATTTGGATCAATTATTTACGGCAACTCTAAATCATAATAAAATTGAAAATATAGGATTAGTATTAAAAGAAAAAATAATTTCAAACGTATTTAATTTTACTGTAGAACTACAAAAAACAATTAAATCGAGTTATTTTTCTGGTATTATTTTAATGGGTAAAAATAAAAGTGAATTAGCATTAAACGATTTAAAAAACGATAAGTATATTAATAATAGCAATAAAATAAGTCATATAATTAAATGTTACAATGATTTAAATAGGTATGAAGAAGCTATAGCTTTTTCATTAGAAAATGAAAAAATCGAGGATAGAATTGATTATTATGCTCTAATAGGTCACGCATATTACAAGAATAGTGATTATACTAAGGCAATATATTATTTAGAATTTACATTGCAAAGTAAGTTTGATTTATTAAATGATGATAATAAGTCATATGTTTTTGAAACTTTAGGATTACTGTATTATAAGGTAGGTGATTTAAATAAATCTAAAACTTTATTTAAAGGTTATTTAGAAAAAGACAATAACAAATCTGATTATGCTTTGTATTTTATGGCATTTCTTTTACAGAAAGAATCTAATTATAAAAAAGCAATAGAACTTTATGGGTTACTAATTAAAAGAAAATATAGAGAAAAAAAATGTCTTTATGATTTATTTGAATGTTACTTAGCTTTAAACGATTTTGATAATATAAAAAGTACAATTTCTAGGATTGGAGAAATAGACGATTGTTTGAATGATTTTTGTGTTTTTTTGTATTATAAAAAGAATGAAGACTATAAAAATATGTGGTTGATTCTTGAGGATTTAAAAATAGAAAACATAGAAGATACAAAAATATTAAACGATTTAGGAATTTTTTATAATGATGAGTTTGGTGATTCAAAAATGGCTCGTAAATTTTTTAAAAAAGCGTATAAACTAAAACCAAACATAGTAGTCTATCTTGAAAACATAATTCAAACTTATTTTTCTGAAATGGTTTTTATTGCGTCTCTAAAAAGTTTTGAAATTTTAGAAGAAATTAAACCATTTCTTATAGAACTAGAAAAGCAATATGGCAAAGGAGATAAGTATTCATTGTATAAGTTTCAATATCATTTTTATAGAAGTGTTTATTTGAATATTGATGAGTTTGGAATAGCTAAATCTTATCATAAGGATAAAGAAATAGTTGCAACTGTTTTTGGAAAGAAAATTACAGGAAAGAGTCCTATAAATATAAATCAAATTCAAAATACAACAGTAGAGGATTTAATTTTACAGTTTAAAACAGGAAGGGTGATTTTTCCTTTTTATTCTAAAGAGGTTTTAAAAAGAATCGGAATTACAAAAATAGAGTCTTTTAGTTTTACACTCTTTATTTCTACTATATTTAAGAATTTTTATAATGAAGAAAAAATTGGCTATGTAAACAAAATTATAGATGAAAATTCAATGATTTCTGTTTGTGAGTATTTACGAAATGATAGTATTGATAAATCATATATTGGGTTTCTATATTTATTAGAAATATGTTTTTTTAATAGCAATTTAATTGAAGGGCAAGAGTTTATTAAAAATAACTTAAGGGAGGTGTCTTATTTATTAGATAATTTCCCTTCGGAATTTAGTTTTAAAATAGTTGAGGGAGATATTCCTTATATAGACCTTAACGAGAATTATCTTAAAAATTTCAAAAATAGGATGAAATATTCATTGAATAGCATTATGCGATAACATCTAACTAAAACATTTACTAATTACGTACAACCCAAAATATTTTAAAAAACAGGTAGCTGTATGCTAGGTTTTTCTAGCTATAGAGATTTGTGCCCTCTTATTTATTTCTTAACCCCGTTTTTTTAGTTCCTTAAAAAGGGCTTTTTTTCTTGTGCATTTTTAACAAAAATAAACATGAAAACAAAAAGAGAATTTGTGTTCGTTCAGAAGGCGCTTTTTTCGCCAATTTCAAAATCTGATTTTGATATAGGAAAAGGAGCTTTGGTTGACTTGGAATTAGTTACCGAAGCTTTAGCTGAATTTTTAAAACTTGAATATATTAAAGATTCAACCTGCCTATCTGGAAACGTGTTAAGGCTTTTTCAACTTAGAAAAGTTGATTTTATAAATAGAGAATTTCAAGAATAATTTTTAACCCCAACTTCATGACTTATATTTCATTAATTAAACAATTTATTTGTCCCTAACACTTTCATCTCTCCTATTTGGACTATTGAAGAAATTCAACAGTTTCAAAAAATAATTAAGTTAGAAACCAATCAAGAAATATCCGAAAAAGAAGCAAAAAAAATGCTTTTGAATCTTTATGAATGCTTTCATATGTTCATTTATGATTGAGTTCTTTTTTTATAAATTTTGAATATTTCAAAAAAACCTTTATGATAATCAAACTATTTCTTCTCCCTTCATTCAATGAAATACTATGCGTATATCCGAAAATCTTCTGAGGATAAAAAAAGACAGATTCAATCTATACCTAAGCAATATAAATGGTGTAAAACAGAAGCTAAACGAAGAGGGTTAAAAATCGCTAAATTTTTTGAAGACAGCAGTTCTGCACACAAATTAAATAGACAAGGGTTTAAAGATATGATTGCAGCAATAGAAAAATCCGAAGAACCAATTGGTGTAATTACATGGAAAATTTCTCGTTTGGCTAGAAATCCTATTGATGAAGGAGTTATTAAATACGCTTTTATGCGTAAAAAAATAACGCATATTCTTGCTCGTGATAGGGAATATAGAGAGAATGAAAATCAGATTATAATGGGTGTTGACTTTGGACAAGCTACCCAGTTTTCGATAGAATTATCTAAAGATGTAAAAGAAGGTATGAATAAGAAGGTTTCAAGTGGTTATAGGCCAGTGAAAGCCCCTTATGGTTATGTAAATGACCCAGTAGGTTTGAAGGGTGAGAAGAAAATTTTTGTAGATGACAAGTATTTTAAACCCATTCAACAATTTTTAAAATCATTTGCTACAGGGATATATTCTGTTCCAGAATTAAGAAAAAAAATGACAGAAGAGGGGATTCTTGCAAGGTCTAATAAACCTTTTTCTAATAGTAGTTTGTATTTAATTCTAAAAAGGCGTTTTTATTGTGGGGAATATTACTGGCAAGGAAAATTGATAAAAGGAAAACATAAGCCAATGATAACGGTTGAAGAATATGAGAAAATTCAGTTTTTATTGGGAAGAGAACAAAAAATTAGTCAAAGTAAATATCAGAACTATTATTCGGGTTTTATTAAGTGTTCTAGATGTAAGTCTTTCATAACAGGGTATTCGAAAACTAAACTTAATCGTTTTAAAGGAGTTTCAACTTATCATTATTTAAAGTGTGTGAATAAGGATAAAAATTGCACTCAAAAACCACTTACAAGAGCCAAAATTGATAGCGAAGTTTTATTAATACTTAAAGGTTTAACTCTTTCTGAAAGTATCATTGATTTTGTACTGGTTAAGTTGAAGGAAGTGAGCGAACAAGAAGAAAATCAAGATGCTAAAAAAATACAATTACTTATAAGACGGAATACTGAAATAGAAAATGAAATTACTGTTTTAGGAGAAAAGCTAATTAAAGGAATTATAAAAGATGATTTGTATCTAAAAATGAATCAAAAATTAGAAGAAGAATTATCATTAATTCAACAAAGAATAAAGAATCAAAAAAAACAAACTGAGCTAGATTTTGATAAAGTAAGAAGCCTATTTGAATTCACTCTTCATGCACAAGAAAAATTCCAGTCTGGCACATTTGAACAAAGAAAAAAGATTTTAAATCTAATTGGATCGAACTTCTTAATAAATGGAGAAAAACTAAGCATAGAGTTGTCTTTAGCCTTTTCAATTATAAAAAAAATCAAACATCTGTTTGACTTGGAAAATAGAAGAATCGAACTCAATTATAACCGCTCTAGTAAAGGCTTAAAGCCTGTTTTATGTACTGATAGTTTGGTTTGGAGCTCCTTACGGGAACGATTACGAACTTATTTCCTTGAAAACATAGGTATAGAATCAACCTTAGAAAACAAAATTTAGTTATTTGTGAGCAAATTTTTTGAACAATGTATTCGTTTTTAAGAAAGATTTCTAAATACTCCTAGCTAGTTAAAAAAAGAAAACACAAACCTATTTTCCAGTTTGTAAAAAATAAAAGGATTTGCCTCTGCGAGTTCCTCCTTGTTTTTTTTAAAACTTTCAAATGTACGGAGTGTATTCATTTTTTAATCTATCATACTATGAGCACTACAAGAAACATTTCTGAGAAAAAACTAAAAAAACAATTGCAAAAAGTATTAGCTGAAAACCCAAATACCGTAAAAGCGTGTGTTATTCAAGAAGCTTTTGATTACCATAACATTACAGATTTCTTTGAAGATTTACTTCAAAATGGTTGTTCCAGTGGAATGATTAGCTCATTAATCTACTACCGTGACACAGAAAAATTCTTTGATTTCCACTATGAAGAAATAATGGATTTGAAAACTGAATTTGAAGAGTCTACAGGTGAGGTAATGCATATACCACATCAATTAAAAAATCATTTAGCTTGGTTTTCTTTTGAGCAAGTTGCTTATGATTTAGCAGATTTTTTAGGGCTTGAGATATAGCCCTATTTAAAAATTAAACTCATTAACTTTGTTAGACAAAAAACTAACAAAGCTATGAGTTTGAATAACAATATTTTTAAAGAAATTTCTTTAGATGAAGAAGCAAGTATCTGGAAAGGGAAGTTGCCAATTCAATTTGATGTATTTTTAAATGATTTTGATGAAATTTGGAATTTACACCCCCAAGATTTTCATTTGGTAAGAATGTTTGGGAAAATGATTCCAACTCCAAGATGGCAACAAGCTTATGGTAAGAACTATGAATATTCTGGTTCGCTAAATAATGCTTTACCTATTCCTGATTTTCTTAATTCAATCCATAAATGGTGTAAAAGTAATATTGACGAACGACTTAATGGTTTATTAATAAATTGGTATGATGGAGAACAGAACCATTATATTGGTGCACATAGAGATGATGAAAAAGATATAATTAAAGATAGTGTAATTGTAACTATTTCGCTTGGAGAAGAACGGATTTTTAGAATGAGACCTTGGAAGAAAAAAGGCTTTAAAGATTTACTTTTAGCAAAAGGAGATATTATCATTTTACCAATGAGTGTAAACTCAAAATGGACACACGAAGTACCAAACTTTAACAAATATAAGGGAAGAAGAATTTCTATAACATTACGAGTTTTTAATAATTGATAAGAAAACTACAACATCTTAAACAAGAAGTTGTAGTTTAAAGAAAGGTCAAAACACATTCTAAAATTTTCTATCGAATAATTTTAAAAAAAGTTTTAGCGTTGTTGTTTTTGAGCTTTGAAATTAGCAGAATATAAAAACACTTTGGTAGGCTCAAAAGTGAATAGCAAGTTTGCAACTTTACCGGAAACAGTATTTTTCAAATACTTATTTCTCGCTAAAGTTACAACTTGCCAAAGGGAAAACCCTTATGGAATCCCTGAAAAAAAATCTCTAATAATAATCAAAACTGGATTTTAGATTTTAATTTTCTCCTAATTTTAGGAACTTTAATTAATCAAAAAAAAGAAGTCTAAAATTAATAAGTTTCTTACTTTAGTAGTCTACAAAAAATAACATTGCTCAAAACATTCGCCATTTATACTGAAATTAGTATTGTGGTGCTGTACTATAAAAATAAAAAATGACATTAGATACTCAAAGTCTACAACCAATTATCAATTTTATCTGGACAGTTGCAGATGATGTATTGATTAATAAATATTTAGAAAATCAATACCAAGACGTTATTTTACCAATGACGGTTTTAAGGCGTTTAGATTTAGCTTTAGAACCTACTAAAAAACAAGTCCTAAAAACGCACAATGAGTTTAAAAGCAAAATGGACAATCTTTCGGGACTTTTAACAAGTAAAGATCATGGTTCTGGTTTGGAGTTTTACAATACGTCTCCATACACAATGAAAATGTTGTTGGACGACCCGAAAAGTATTGATACTAATCTTTTAGATTACTTAAATGGGTTTTCAGAAAATGTTCAAGATATTATCCAAAAGTTTAAATTTAGAAATCAGTTAGAAACTTTTGAAGAAACAGGGATTACTTTTTCCTTATTAGAAAAATTCTGTAGTCCAAAAGTAGAGTTAAGCCCAGAGAAAATTTCTCCAATGGCAATGGGGTATATGTTTGAAGACCTTATTAGAAGGTTCAACGAAAAAACCAACGCTGCTGCTGGGCGACATTTTACACCAAGGGAAATTATTGAGTTGATGACACACTTGGTGTATTTACCTGTAAAAGATAAAATTAAAAAAGGAACTTTTTTGGTATACGACCCTTGTGCAGGTTCTGGTGCAATGCTTACGCAATCTAAAAAATTTGCAACCAACCCAGAAGGTGAAATTAAAAGTAAAGCAAGTTTTCATTTATACGGACAAGAAAATACAGGCGAAATGTATGCGGTTTGTAAATCTGATATGCTTTTAAAAGGAGAAGATCCTGATAAAATACAATTTGGTTCTACATTGAGTAAATACGGTTTTGACCCAAATCTAAAGTTCAACTTTATGTTAACCAATCCTCCTTATGGAACGAGTTGGAAAGAAGACCAAAAAGAACTAAACGTTGGTACAGCAAAAAAAATAGAAATAAACGATACTCGTTTTAATCTAGAAATTAAAAACTTTAAAGGTGAATTAGAAAAAAAATGTTTAACCACTCGTAGTAATGACGGACAATTAATGTTTATGTTGCATATGTTGTCTAAAATGAAAGACCCAAAAGATGGAGGAAGTAGAATTGCTTCTGTACACAATGGTTCGGCTATTTTTACAGGTAGTGCAGGTAGTGGAGAAAGTGGTATAAGACAATACATTTTAGAAAATGATTTATTAGAATGTATTATTCAGTTGCCTAATGCTATGTTTTATAATACAGGTATCGCAACTTATGTTTGGATATTGAGTAACAATAAAGCTAAAGAGCGTAAAGGGAAAGTACAATTGATTAATGCTTCTTCTGATAAGTTTTTTAGTAAAATGCGAAAGGCATTGGGTAGTAAAAGTAATGAACTTAAACCAAATCACATTCTAGATATTCAAAATATCTATTTCGATTTTGAAGAAAATGAATATTCTAAAATATTTGATAATGAGGATTTTGGATATTACCAAATTACAACGCATCAGCCAGCAAAGGACGAAAAGGGTGAATTTATAAAAGACAGTAAAGGAATCCTCAAGTCAGACAAGGATTTAAAGGATACTGAAAATGTGCCAATGAAAGAAAATATTGAAGATTATTTTGCTCGAGAAGTATTACCTTTTGCTGAAAATTCTTGGTACGATAAAAAGAAAATGAAGGTTGGTTATGAAATAGCTTTCAATAAATACTTTTATCAATATAAACCTTTGAGACCATTAAAAGATATTGCAGGAGATATTTTAGCTTTAGAAAATGAAACAGAAAGTTTACTTAAAGAAATAGTGAACTAATGAAAAGATATTCTAAATATAAAGATAGTGGTATTGCTTGGTTGAGGGAGATTCCTGAGCAATGGAGAATTGAATCATTTAAAAATATTCTAAAAGAAAGGAATGAAAAAAATAACCCTATAAGGACTAAAGAAATTCTTTCACTTTCAATTAACAAAGGAGTTACTTTATATGCTGAAAAAACCACAAACTTAGACCGCTTTAAAGATGATGTTAGTAAATATAAGTTAGCTCATAAAGGTGATTTGGTGTTAAACAGTATGAATATGATTGTTGGAGCTGTTGGTGTTTCAAAATATTTTGGTTGTGTAAGTCCTGTTTATTATACTTTTTATGGAAATAATAGTGATGCCTATACTACAAGGTTTTATGAATATTTATTTAGATGTAAAGTAGTTCAAAGCGTTTTATATAGTCTTGGTAGAGGTTTGATAGCTATTGATAGAGGTGAAGGGAAATATAATACTTTGAGACTGAAGATTTCAAGAGATGATTTGCGATCAATGAGATTACCTTTACCCAATATTTCTGAACAAATAGCATTAGTCAATTATCTTGATTTCAAAACAGAAAAAATAGACCGTTTTATAAAAAAGAAAAAACAGTTAATTGTATTACTTAATGAGCAAAAAGCAGCTATTGTAAACAAAGCAGTTACCAAAGGAATCAATCCGAATGTAAAACTAAAACCTTCAGGTATTGAATGGCTTGGTGATATACCTGAACATTGGGAAACGAAAAGGATGAAATTTTTGGGAGATGCAATTATTGGATTAACTTATAGTCCTTCAGAAATGGTTGATGAAGGAGAAGGAACTTTAGTTTTGCGTTCTTCTAATGTTCAAAAAGGGAAATTAGCCTATGAAGATTGCGTTTATGTTACTACTGAAATCCCAGAAAAGAAAAGAACAAGGGTTGGTGATATATTAATTTGCTCAAGAAATGGAAGTATTAAATTAGTTGGAAAAAATGCACTAATTGATGAAAAAGCAAGTAATGAATCTTTTGGTGCGTTTATGACAGTTGTTCGTAGTCCTTATTTCGAATATTTACATTATTATTTTAATTCGGCGAGCTTTAAGGCACAGTCAGGAATGTTTTTTACCTCTACAATAAATCAGTTAACTACTGGAGTGTTAAATCAAATAATTGTTTCTATTCCTAAAAACATAAAGGAGCAAAATGAAATAGTCTCTTATATTAAAGAAGAAACTTCCATATTAGACAAAACTATCTCTACCATAGAAAAAGAAATCACTTTAGTAGAGGAATACAAAACAGCTTTAATTGCAGAAGCAGTTACAGGTAAAATAGATGTAAGAGAATTTGAAATTCCGAATACAGAAGAGCCTTTGGCAATGGTAGCAGAAGAAGCTATAAGTTATAATAAAGTAGATTAATAATGAGTGAATTAGAAAAAATACCCAATTTTGTTATTTTCCAAACAGGAAAGGGAAAAGTGAATATAGAAGTCTATTTTAAAGACGACACTTTATGGTTAACTCAAAAGCTAATTTGCGAATTGTTTGAGAAATCAAAATCGACTATTAGTGAACATTTCAAGAATATTTTTGCAGACGGAGAACTGAATGAAAATGCAGTTGTTCGGGAATTCCGAACAACTGCCAAAGATGGAAAAAACTATACTACAAAATATTATAATTTAAGAGCGGTAACTGCTATTGGGTATCGTGTAAATTCAACCAGAGCCATAGAATTTAGAAAATGGGCAACAGAAATATTGCACGAATTCATTATTAAGGGTTTTGCTATGGATGATGAACGTCTAAAACAAATGAAACATTTTGGGCAGGACTATTTTGATGAAATGCTAGAACGTATTAGAGAAATACGTTTAAGTGAAAGACGTTTTTATCAAAAAATAACAGACATCTACGCACTTTCGGCAGATTACAGCACAGATGCGTTTATTACTAAAAACTTTTTTGCAACAACTCAAAATAAATTGCATTGGGCAATACAAGGTAAAACAGCCGCCGAAATTATTTACTCTCAAGTAGATGCTAAAAAAATAGCAATGGGTTTAAAAACTTGGAAAAATGCACCTGATGGTAAAATCTTAAAAAGCGATGTAAGTATTGCCAAAAATTACTTAGAAAAAGAACATTTAAACCAATTACAAAGATTGGTAACTGCGTATTTAGATTTGGCAGAAAATAGAGCAGAAAGAGGTATTGTGATGAATATGAAAGATTGGACGGTTTTTTTAGATAAGTTTTTAGAATTATCTGATTATCCTATATTATTACACAAAGGAAAAATATCAGCCTTAGAAGCCAAACTAAAAGCAGAAAGCGAATATGATGTTTTTAGAGTAGAACAAGACAGAAATTATCTATCAGATTTTGATAAATTGACTAAAAATCTTCCTAAGAAAAAGAATAAAGATGAGTAAATCTACAAATACAAAAGAAAACGGGTTTGAAAAACATATTGTAGACTATTTGGTAAACAATAATGGTTATGTATTGCGTACTTCACAAGATTATAACAATGTTAGTTGTGTAGATAGTGAGCTTTTATTTCAGTTTTTAGAAACAACACAACCCAAAGCAGTAGAAAAACTAAAACGATACCATAAAGAATTATATCAACAAAAAATAATAAAACGTATAAACGACCAAATAAAACTAAAAGGCGTTATTGAAGTTTTACGTAAAGGAATTACAGACGGTTTTACAGACACTAAAATTCGATTGTTTTTTGATAAACCTGTTTCTGCTTATAACACCAAAAACACAGCCTTATATCAAGCGAATATATTTTCGGCGATAAGACAGGTCTATTATTCAACCAAAAATAGAAACTCATTAGATATTGTAACTTTTATAAACGGTTTGCCAGTTGTAAGTTTTGAGTTGAAAAACGAATTGACCAAGCAAAATGTAAAACACGCTATTAAACAATACAAAACAGATAGAGACCCAAATGAAGAATTGTTTCGTTTAGGGAGAATGGTGGTTAATTTTGCTGTTGATACAGAAGAAGTTTGGATGTGTACGCAATTAAAAGGCGATAGTTCTTATTTTTTACCGTTTAATAAAGGAAATAAAAACGGAGCAGGAAACGAGCCAAATGGAGGTATAAAAACCGATTATCTTTGGAAAGAGATTTTAACTAGAGATACGTTTACGAATATTTTTCAAAATTATGCGAAGTTAATTACCGAAGAAAAAGAATACAAAGACTCAAAAGGGAAAAAGAAAATAAAGAAAACCAAAAAATTAATTTTCCCTCGTTTTCATCAGTTAAATGCGGTTTCTAAAATATTAGAAGATGCCAAAGAAAATGGAGCAGGACAAAAATATTTAATTCAACATTCAGCAGGTTCAGGGAAAAGTAATTCTATTTCTTGGTTGGCACATCAACTAGTTGGTTTGCACGATAAAACAGGAGCTTCTACCATTTTTGATACAGTTATTGTTATTACAGATCGTAGAGTTTTAGACAAACAAATACGAGAAAATATAAAGCAATACCAACAAGTAAAAGGAGTTGTAGCTGCCATAACAGAAGGGAGTAAACAATTAAAATCTGCTTTAGAAGATGGTAAGAAAATAATTATTACCACCATTCAAAAGTTTCCTCATATTGTTGAAGAAATTGGGGATTTACCAGGAAATAATTTTGGGATTATTATTGATGAAGCTCATAGTAGTTTAAGTGGACAAATGGCTCGTAAATTAAATGAAACACTTGCCAAAGTTTCTGATGAAGAAAAACTGCAAAACGATTTAGAAAATTATGATGAAACTGAAGATGATGAAGTAACAGGAGAAGATTTTATTAGAGCAATTGTTAAAGCACGTAAACTGTTACCAAATGCCAGTTACTTTGCTTTTACAGCCACACCAAAAAACAAAACTTTAGAATTATTTGGAGAACCTTTTGAGCAAGATGGAAAAACCAAATATGCAGCGTTTCATTTATACTCAATGAAACAGGCAATTGAAGAAGGTTTTATTAAAGATGTTTTGCAAAACTATACAACATATCAAAGTTTTTATGCGCTACTTAAAAAAATAGAAGACGACCCAGAGTATGATAAAAAGAAAGCACAAAAAAAATTAAAAGCTTATGTAGAAGGACACGATCACGCCATTAAAAAGAAGTCTATCTTAATGATAGATCATTTTATGGACAAGGTGGTTAAGAAGAAAAAAATGGGCAACAAAGCTAAGGCTATGATGGTTACTAGTAGTCGTGCAAAAGCGGTGCAATACAAACACGCATTTGATGCTTATTTAAAATCAATAAATAGTCCTTACGAAGCAATTGTTGGATTTTCGGGAGAAGTTGATGGAGAAACGGAGGCTAGTTTAAATGGCTTTTCTGGTGGAAATATTCCTGAAGAATTCGAGAAAGACAAATACAAATTTTTATTAGTAGCGAATAAATTTCAGACAGGATTTGACCAACCTTTATTGCATACAATGTATGTAGATAAAAAATTGGGAGGTGTAAATGCGGTTCAAACTTTATCACGTTTAAATAGAAGTCATCCTTTAAAGAAAGAGACTTTTGTGTTGGATTTTGCCAATACCTCAGAAGATATAGAAAAGGCTTTTAAACCTTATTTTGAAAACACAATTTTAGGAGAAGCTACAGACCCAAATAAATTATTTGACTTACAAGATGCTTTAGATAATTACCAAGTATATTCTCGTGAGCAAGTAGAGGAATTTTCTAATAAAATATTAGCAAATGTAAAAGTTGACGAATTACACGCTATTTTAGATGAATCTAGTGCAGTTTTTAGAGAAGAATTAGAAGAAGAACAACAGGCAGATTTTAGAGCAAAAGTGAAAACTTATGTTCGATTATATATTTTCTTATCTCAAATAGTAGATTTTGAAAATGCCTATTTAGAACGTTTGTATATTTTCTTAAATCATTTACAAAACAAGTTAGTTACAGAATCAGAACCAGATTTTTCACAAGGTGTTTTAGATGATATTGATATGGAAACCTACCGACTACAGTTGGAGGCAACAACGAATATTGCTATGGAACAGGGAGATGACTTACAGCCTATTCCAACTGAAATGAGAGGGGGAGTTAAAGACCCTGAAATTGACCAACTATCGAATATTTTAAAAACATTTAATGATAGATATGGAACAGAGTTTGAAGATGCAGATAAAGTAAGGAAAATGGTCGAAGATATTGCGGTTGACGGCGCTGAAAATATTGATTTGCAAAATTCACTTGAACATTCAGACGAACAAAATGCAAGAATTACGAGTGATAAGGTAGCACAAGAAGAATTATTAAAATACGTAACAACCAATTTTGATTTTTACAAAGTAATAAACGACAATACAGAGGCAAAAGAAGAATTTAATTCTCTGTTTTTTGGTATGGTAAAAGAAATTTGGAAGAACCGAAATAAGGAAAAAGTTCAATATCGGTAGGGATTGGAACCTCAATGAATAAATAGTTTTTAAACCAAAAAAAATAGGACAAGTTTTTGTCCTATTTTTTATGTAAAGTTTAATAATTTTTAAACACTATAAATTTTAATGTCTAAAAACCATATTTCTCTTTTCTTAATTTAAAGGCTCTTTCTCCACCTTCCATAATAGAAGTTATTTCGTCTCTGATTTCTTTTTTATCAATAGAACCTTCATGTTTTATTTGCCCTTTGGTTTGATTACTTGTTTCATTGTAGTCACAACATATAACCAATTCTGAATCGCCATTAACAACTAAATTAGCATTATGGCTACTAAAAATAATTTGTCTGTGCTTTTTAGAGTTCCATAGATTCTTAATTATTTTTTCTATAGCTCTATTGTCAATATCGTCTTCTGGTTGGTCTATAATTAACGGGAAGCCATTTTGGTTTAATAAAACATTTAACAAAGCGGTAGCTTGTTGTCCAGCAGAAGCATCTTCAAAAGGGATTTCATCTTCCATTTGGTTATTAGTTTGATACTTAAATTTAGGTAAAAAATCTAATGAAATTGTAGCTATATCTAAAAAATTATTGCTGTTTAGGTTTTCTGTAATTTTCTTTTTATTAGCTATTGAAAACCCAAGACTATCAAGGATTGGAGAATGAGGATATTCGTTTTGAGACTCGGGGTTTATATTGAACTCACTTAAAAGTTTAAACTCTAATATAATTTCTAACCAATTTTTTAATGAATCCTCTGAATTCGAAACGAATTCTGTTAGTTGAATGCTTCTAGCTTTTGGGATGTTTAAACTACTTCCAGAAAAAAGACTTATTAGCGATTTAGATAAATTATTTGCATTAATAATTTTCGAAAAATCTACTTTAATTAAACCATCAGATAGTTTTGTGAAAAATTCTGTAGATTCTTTTAGCTTGTTGATTTTTAAATCTTGTAATTTAATAAAATCTTTTAAACTTGTAGAAAAATCTAATTCAGTAACAGTATAACTAGATAATTCTACTTTTTTTTGTCTTATAATTAATTCTAATTTTTCTAACTTTCCTTCAAGTTCTTTAATGCCATTTAAAGTTGCCTGACTTGAAGTAGTTTTCTCTTTTGCCTTTAAATATTCTTTTTGAAATTCAATTTTTAATATATCCCAATCTTTTATTAAGGTTTCAATTGTAGTCTCTGAATTTAAATGGGTCTTTTCTAAATTGGTAAGATTCTCCAGTAAATCTTTTAAATATTTATTTCGCTCATCATTTATTAGTTTGAATTTTTCAATATTTTCATACTCAACACCTTCCTCTAAACTAATTCCATTTAATTTTTCTACTAATTCTTTTAATTCTGAAATACCATCATTAACAGTTGAGTACTCTAAGTTTATCTCATCAAGTCTATTCTTTTCATTTACATAAAATTTAGCTCTATCTATTGTTTTTTTGTCATCTTCTGAAATACCTTTTAATCCGCCTTTTAATTCTTCAATCTGTAATTTAAAAGATTTAATGTCTAATGAGTTATTTTTAATATCTGATTCTATTTTTTTACTACTAGATAATTTAAGATAGTCAGTTCTTGTTTTTTTAGAGGCACTTTCAATTTGTTTATCAATTTCTTCAATTTCATTAGCAATTGGCTGTACAATAAACCTTTTTAATTCATCAGGTCTAATTGATATGCTGCTAAGTTGTTTTTGACTATAGGCTTGGATTGGTAATAAATTTGATATCTGTGATGGTCTTACGCTTTGAAATTCTTCATCACCTATTTTAAGTTTAACTTCTTCACTTTTGGGGTTTCTTTTTATTATGTGTCTTGTTCCATTAACATTAAAGAAAACCCTTACCTCGCCATCAACTTCTTTTAAAGTTTTTTCAATTAAAGAATTCCTCTTTCTTTCTATTTCTGTTTTTGCTTCATCACTGCCAAATTTTTCTGTTTGGTCACACAAAGCCCATCTTAAATATTCAAGAATAGTTGATTTTCCAGAGCCTCTACCTCCAATAATCGAGTTTAATTGTGGGTTAAAATCTAAATCGAATTTAGATAAAAAGGCAGAATTGGTTACATCAATTTTTTCTATAAAAGTATTTGGGATTTCTGGGACAGTTAAACTAATTCGAGACTCTTTAGCTAGACAAGCTTGTCTTAACGCTTCTGCGGTTGGTTCCTTTAGCTTTATCCAAGTCGCAACATCATAATCTTTAATTTCTTTTTCTGCTCTGTAGTCTGTTGTTTGAATTACTGCAATTGATTTATATCCATAGGCAGCCACAGTTCCGTCTAATACCTTTAAGTATCCAACTCCACCATTTTCAAATTTACCATCTACATATCCTGCTCCACAAGGCATTTTTGCATAAGCTTCGTGAAAACCATCTCTCATAAGAGTCTTATGTCCTTTTTCTTTAACGTGTGGTAAAAAGACGTATCGCCCTTTTACTCCATCGGTGCCATCAAGTTTAAAGTAGATGTCATTTATACTACTAATTGATCCGCTTGGAATTGCTACGGTTTGAGATGTTTTAGAATCTGTTTTGGGCGCCTGAGCAAGAGATAACGCTCCTAAAATTGTAGGGAATAATCTTATTGGGAAGTTTGCATCAAATATTAATAAGCCTTGAATTGGAGGGGAATGCAGTGTTAACTCAACTCCAGGGAAAATTATTATTCTGTTTTCTTCGGGAATAGCATTTCCTTCTTCATCCAATTCCTCTAATGAAGCCTTTTTAATGTATTCATAAAAGACCATGTCATGATGGTCTGTTATTGCAATTGCATCTAGACCTGCATCTCGGCATTCTTTTATGAAGTTTCGAGAATATAGATCTCGGTCTTCTTCTGTGACTTTTGGTCCACCTTTCCAATTTCTATCTCTTGGGGTATGTATTTGTAAGTCGCATTTTTTGTAATGATTTCCTTTATCCATATTTATTCTTTTTATAGCTTAAAATTTAGTAATCTAAGATAAGATAATATTGAGTATTTATTTCACTTAATAGAATAATAAAATTTCATTATTTTGCTATTTTGAAATTAAAAATTTAAAACAGAATCAAGAGCTTCATCAAAATCTTTATGCACAAAATTAGCTTGATAATTGATAGTAGTGGTAATAGAGCTATGTCTATATAACTTTTGTAAGATTTGAATATTGATACTGTCTCCTGCTATAGAGGCGAAAGAATGTCTAGCAAGGTGACAACTTAAATTTTTATCGATACCAACTGTTTTAGCCATATTTTTAA